>JAHFDQ010000076.1:11480-14761 GCA_023248915.1 Archangiaceae bacterium
ACCAGCGGCGGGTAGATCGCCAGCGCCGGGTCCGGCGCCGCGAGCAGCACCACCCGCTGCCCGGGAAGCCGCGCTTCGTCGAATTCGGCGGACAGGCTCACCGCGTCGACCCAATGGCCTCCGTGCCCGAACACCAGGGCGACGAACGCCCAGCCCGTGACCGCGCAGGGCCCGTGGGCCAGGGCGAGGGCTGTACCTGCCAACTGCTCGACCCGGACGGCACTCCTGAAGCAGTGTCTCAGGAGGACAGCCAGTGCCGCGCAGGCTCCCAGCGACGGCACGAGCAACAACCGGGACGCGGGGAAGGTCGCCAGCACCGGCACCAGCGCCCCGAGCGCGCCGGCGAGCAGCCAGCGGACACTGCGCCGTTCAGCCGGGGCGAGCCCCCGCCACGCGCTTCGCAACAGGGCGGCGGCGCAAAGGGTGACGAAGGCCCCGACGCCGACCAACACCGGGCGCCACCCGACCCCGGCCAGCCAGAGGTCCGCGGTCGGAAGGCCCATCTGGTTGCCGAGCAGCACGGCGACGCGGCCGGGGGCGGCGGCAAGGAACGCGGCGGGAGAGATTCGCGGGTCGAGGTAGATGGACGAGCCCCACGCGCCCATCCCGAGCGCCCGGTACAGGTAGGCGTAGGCGGCGACGAGCGCGGCCGCGGGCGCCAAGGCGACAAACCGCCGCTTCGCGCCGCCGGGAGCTCCGAGCGTCTCGTAGGCCCCCAGGTAGGCGAAGACGCCAAGGGCAGACTCCCCGCCCGCGAGCCCCACCGCGAAGCCGCACAGCGACAGCGGCAGCCCCGGCCGCCAGCCTTCCTCTCGCCAGCGCAGGTGCGCCGCCAACCCGAGCAGCGCCGGCACCGCGGCGACCAGGGCGTTGCGGTTGGCCACCCAGAGCGCCGGCATGGCGTGCGTGGGCGAAAAAGCGAAGAGCAGCAGCGCTCCCGCGCCGAGCGCGCCGGGCAGCGCGCGCCGCAGCACCAGCGCCGCGGTCAGCACCAGGCCGACGTACCAGAGCGACGAGTGCAGGTGGAACGCGGTCTCGGACCGGTCGAAGAGCGCCACGTCGAGGTTGGCGAGCGCGCACGACAGGGGCCGCCAGAAGGCCAGCTTCAATTGCGGGTGCGTCCACCAGGGAAAGGGGCCACTCCAGATGAAGGGCACCATCCGGGAAGGGTCTCCCGGAGCGAACCGGAACAAGTCGTAGGCCGAACCCACTCCTGGGAAGCCGCGCACCTGCAGCAACTGGAAGTAGTCGTCCATGAAGATGCCGACGAACGGCCCCGGAGCGCACAGGACGAACGCCGCAATCGAAGCGACCCTGGTGGCGCGCGGGAAGCGAAGCCAGGCCTCGCTCCAGCGGGCGAGGCGCACGCCAAAGGGGCGCTCGGCGAGGGGCAATGCGCCTCGGACAGTCATCGAGCCCACCTCGCCAGCATTCTGCGCATGGTAGCCCAGGACTTCCGGCCAGCCCGAGCGAACACCGCTCAGCCCGAGCGGAGTCGAAGGCGACCCCCACTCCTCCTCGCTCCAACCCCCAAATGCTTCTACAGGTTGGCGGGCCTTGGAACCGGACTTGCCCACCGGAACCTCCCCGCCGAATCGGGTGTCCGACGCACTTGCGTCAATCTCGGAGGTCCGCGTGAATCGTCCCAATCAACGTTCCGGTCCGAGGCAGCGGCTAGTCCGCGGCCTGGTCGTCGCGATGGCCTCGGTTTCGCTGGGATCGGCCGGCTGCAAGAGTCGTCCGGCGCCCTCAGCGGTGGAAGACCCGGTCACTGCTTCGCACCAGGCGAAGTCGCCCTCTGCACTCGGCGGCGGCGTCTTGGTCCAACAACCCGCGGCGACCTCTCTCAATGAGAGGTTCGACGCCCAACTCAAGGCGCGGAGCGCGCTCACACCCCGTGCCTTCTCGCAGCTTCACCCAACCCCCGCCTACCTCTCAGAGGTCGGGTTGCCGCTTCGTCGCGCGCGCTTCCTGCCGGAAATAACGCAGAAGCTGGGCCTGGGCGACGAGGCCAAGACACTGGGGACGATCGGCTTCCTAGTCCGCGAGCACGAAGCGCTCTCTTTTGCCGACCTCTACTATCGAATCTACACCAACGACCTTCCGGTCTTCGTCACCGCGGACTCCATCCTGCACGCCTGGCACCGGTCGTACGACGCGGTGCTCGCAGAGCTCGAAAAGGAACGTCTCGTCGGACGCCTGGGCAGCCTGCTCGAGGGCATGGCCTCGCAGTTGCCCGCAGTGGAGCCCTCCCTCGAGGGGAGCGCGCTGGCCGTGAGCATCGGGGACGTCGATGCCTTTCTCGCGGTTGGGCTCTCCCTGCTCCGCGCCCGTGACATCGCCCCGAGGCTCGTTTCCACGGACCCGCAACGCGTCCGGCAGATGGTCTCGCCGATACGCGCCGGGAAGGTTTCGAAGATCGCCCCCTTCGGCTCGTGGCGGTCGATTGACTTCTCCCTGTTCGTCCCCAGGGGCCACTACGCGAAGGACCCGGAGCTCGGGGCCTACTTTCAGGCAATGACGTGGTGCGGCCAGGTCGACGCGCGAATCGAAGGTCAGGAGTCATCGCCCCGCGAGCTCGGCGCCGCGCTCGTCATGCTCGAGCTCCTCGAACGGGGCCACCTGATGGACAGCTGGAAGGGACTCGACGACGTGGTCCATGCCTTCATTGGACCCACCGACGGAGCCAATCCCGTCGTGTTGAAGTGGTTGCTCGGGGAGGTCGGAGTCAAGGACCTCTCTGCGACGCGGACCAACGAGGCGCTCGAGAATCTCCAACGAGCGATTGCAGCCACGGACGTCGGCTCCCAACAAATCTCCGCCCACCTGAGAGTCAACAACGCCCGAGGGTCGACGCGCTACGAGCTGCCACGCTCGTTCGCACTCTTCGGGCAGAGGTTCGCCCTCGACGCGTGGGCGACGGGAAGGTTCGTGTACGACGCAGCGCCGCCGATGCGCAGGCGGCCGTCTGGGTTGGATGTCGCCTTCTCGGTTCTGGGCAACGAACAGGTGGCGCCTCTTCTCTCGACGAGAATGGCGGCCCGGCACAACGAGCCGTTCAGGGACGGGGTGCCCATTCAGGCCAACCTCGAAGCGGTCCGGACCGTCGTGAACGAGCTCGCCCCTCAAGTCTGGTCTTCCGACCTCTATCACGGGTGGCTGGGCGCCCTGCGCGCGCTCTCCGAGCCGACGACGGACGACCGTTTCCCGAAAGCGATGCGCACCCGCGCCTGGGCGATGAAGACGCTCAATTCCCAGCTGGCTTCCTGGACCGAGCTTCG
>JAHFDQ010000418.1 GCA_023248915.1 Archangiaceae bacterium
AGCGCTGTTCCCGGCGGTGTTGCTGCTGCTCGCGGGAACGGCGCAAAGCCGGCGACGCCGGCAGAGGTGACCGGCGCCGGCCGGGACGGTAAAACCCCCGGGTGCTGTCACTCGCGCTCGCCGCGCTGCTCCTCGCTTCTCCCGAAGGGCGCTACGCCGACGTCGACGACGTGCGGCTCTATTACGAGGTGACTGGCCATGGGCCCCCGGTGCTCGCGCTGCACGGCGGCGGCGGTTCCTCCAAGAGCCTGGCCCCGGTCATCGCCGCCCTGTCGGCGCGGTACACCGTCATCGCCCCGGACGCGCGCGCCCACGGGCGCTCGACCGACTCGGCCAAGCCGCTCACCTACTCCCGCCTCACCGAGGACATGGTCGAGCTGCTCGACAAGCTGAAAGTCGGGCCGGTAATCGTCGTGGGCTGGAGCGACGGTGGCATCGTCGGGCTCGAGCTCGCGGTCCACCACCCCGAGCGCGTGACGAAGCTGGTCGCCTTCGGCGCCAACGCCCGCCTCGAAGGGCTCACCGACGCGGCGCGCGCCTGGGTGCAGACCGCCACCGCGGTCACCCTGGCCAAGTCGAGAGAGACCTACGAGCAACTGGCGCCCGACCCCAAGCATTGGCCCGTCTTCGCCGAGAAGCTGACCGCGCTGTGGCGTACCCAGGTGCCCATCAGCGAGGCCGAGCTGGCGCGCATCAAGGCGCCGACACTCATCGCCGTCGGCGATCGCGACATGGTTCGCCTCGAGCACGCGGTCGAGCTCTACCGCACCATTCCGGGCGCGCAGCTCTTCGTCGCGCCGGGGTCGACGCACTACGTGCTGCGCGAACGCCCCGCGCACGCCAACCAGGTGGTGCTCGACTTCCTGGCCGGGTCGGCGGACGCCGGGACCCCGTAAACCTTCCGTTCAACCCGAACGTGCCTAATTCGCGTTCCAGGTGGCGCGCGCCAGCTCGACCCAGGGGTTGGCGGTGAAGGCTCCGGTATTGCGCGTGAGCACCAGCTCGACCTGCTTGCCCTGCGTGGACTGGTCGAAGTGGTTCACCGGCCCCTCGGCGCAGACGAGATTGTCGAGCGCCCCCACCTTGCCGTCGCCGTCGGCGTCATCGAGGTCGCACAGCACCGAGCTCGGCGTGTCGCCGGGCAGCCCCGCGGTCAGCTTCAGTTGCGAGAACGGGAAGGCCTCGGGGCTCTGCACCACCTTCAGCACGAAGAGCGGGTCTCCCGCACTGCCGGTGAGAGACTCCGGCGCGTCGCTCGCGGCCAGTTGCCACCCGTTGCCGCAACCTGTGAGCGCCAGCGCCGCGGCGGCCAGCGCCGCCCGCCCGGTCATGCCTCGCTCGTGGGGTGCCGGCGCCGCGTCTTGGGCACGTGGTCGCAGAACGGCTCTTCGGCCAGGTAGTCGCCCAGCACCGCGTCGGCCCTCGCGCGGCAGCCGCCGCAGACGTTCAGGTACTCGCAGTCGCCGCAGCGGCCCTTGTACGTCTCGAAGGCTCGCAACGACTGGAACAGCGGCGCGTCGTTCCAGATGTCCTTGAAGTGCTGCTGCTTGACGTTGCCGGCCACTACCGGAAAGTACGAGCAGGGCTGCACGTTTCCCCGCGAGTCGATGAAGGCGATTGTCTGGGCGCAGATGCAGCCCTTGCCGCCGCCGGTCGAGAACGTGAGCGTCCGGCGCTTGAACTTCTGCCCCTCGGCCTTGGCCTTCTGCAGCACCACCCGGTAGTAGTGCGGCGCGCAGGTGGGGCGCACCAGCAAGTCGGGCTCGGACTTTTCCATCTGGTAGTGCCAGTCGAGAATCTCTTCGTAGTCTTCCTTCGAGATGAGCTCGTCCATGATGTCCTTGCCGCGCCCGGTGGGGACAATCATGAACATGTACCAGGCGTGCGCGCCGAGCTTCTTGGCCAGCGCGTGGCAGCCGGGGATGTCGCGCTGGTTGCGCTTCGAGAACGACGAATTGACGATGAACTTCTGCCCGTTCCGGGACAGCGTCTCGGCCGCGCGCAGGGTGGCTTCGAAGGCCCCGGGCTGCTTGCGGAAGTCGTCGTGGACGGCGGCCGACGCTCCGTCGAGCGACAGGGACACCATCTTGATGCCGGTTTCCCGCATGCGCCGGCAGACCTCGTCGGTGACGAGGGTGCCGTTGGTGGCGATGCACATGCGCAGGCCCTTGTCGGTGCCGTGCTGCGCGACGTCGAAGAGGTCCTTGCGCAACAGCGGCTCGCCGCCCGAGAGCACCAGCACCGGGCTCGAGAACGAGGCGATGTCGTCGATGAGCTTTTTCGCTTCGGCGGTCGAGAAGTCCGAGTCGTGCGACTCGAGCGACGACGACGCGCGGCAGTGGACGCACTTCAGGTTGCAGCGCCCGGTCACTTCCCAGGCGAGCCACTTGGGGATGAAGGCTTCCTTGGCCACGCGGGGGATGTAGATCAGCCCCGGCTCCAGAGTCCACCGGGCGACGGATGGCCCGGCAGGTCCAGGGCCGGGCGCTCGGCAGTCCTTCCCCCGGGCGCCGACTGTGGTACGAGAACCCCGCCCAAGGAGGCCTTCCCAACCATGCGTTCGTCGTCCTTCGCCCTGATTGCCCTGCTCGCCGCCGGTTGCACCAAGAGCCCCGAGTCCTCGACCGCGCCGGCCGCTCCGTCCATGCCCACGCCGACCGCGCCCGGGCCTTCCAACGCCCCGGCGGGCGCGGTGAAGGGCAAGGTGCTCGAGACGCTCGAAGCTTCCAGCTACACCTACCTGCGCATGCAGACCGGCGAGGGAGAGGTCTGGGCGGCTGTGCCGCAGGCGAAGGTCGACGTGGGGACCGAGGTCTCCATCCTCAACCCGATGACGATGAACGGCTTCGAGAGCAAGACGCTCGGCCGCAAGTTCGAAAAAATCCTCTTCGGCAACCTAGGTGGCGCGGAAGGAGCCGCTCCGGCGCCGGCGGCCGTGCCTCAGATGCCCCCCGCTCCGCCTCCGGGCGCGGGCGTGCAGCACGGGCCGATGGCGACGCCGCCCGCCGACTTGGGGCCCATCAAGGTGGCGAAGGCGGCAGGCGCCGACGGCCGCACCATCTCCGAGCTCTTCGCGCAGAAGGCCGCCTTCAAGGACAAGACGGTCTCGGTTCGCGGCAAGGTGGTGAAGTTCACCGGCGGAGTGATGGGCAAGAACTGGTTGCACCTTCGCGACGGCTCCGGCTCTTCGGTGGCGAAGGACGACGACCTCACCGTCACCACCGCCGTGCCCGCGGGAGTGGGCGACGAGGTGCTGGTGCAGGGCACGGTCCACCTCGATAAGGACTTCGGCGCCGGCTACGAGTACGCCGTCATCGTCGAGGACGCGAAGGTCTCCAAGTAATCAGGCCGGCTCGCGCCGGGGCAGGCTCTTGCTCCGGCCGTCCCACCACTGCCCGGCCGCTCGATAGCCGAAGTCGGAGAGCCGGGTCAGCCCGAACGTCGCGGCGAGGACCGCCAGGGTGGCGACCCAGTACGCCGCCCAGCCGAACTGCCCGCCCCACGTCGTCTCGACCGAGACCCCGAAGGGCCGCGAGAAGAGCAGCGCCTGGTGGAAGAAGTAGGCCGCCAAGGACGAGGTGCCGAAGGTCTCGAGGAAGCGCGCCGGGGCGCTCGTGCGCCACTCGGCCTTCACCCCCCGCTCGAGCCCGAGCAGGGCCAGCGCCGCGAGGCAAACGTACAGCAGCCGCTCGCCGTGGTTCGCCGGGTCGGTCACCCAGAAGTCGTGGGGCGGGTACGCGCGAAGGAAGAGCGGCTTGGCCAGCCACGCGGCGGCCCCCACCGCGCCCAGGCCGGCGAACCAGGTGGCGGGCCGGCCCCAGCGCCCCGCCGCCGCGCCCGCGGCGGCCCCCAGGTAGACGTAGCCCGCCCAGGGCAGGAGCGGGAACACCGAGCCGGTGGTGTGGTTGGCGAAGCGCGCCAGCGGACCGGCCAGGTTCTCCGCCAAGGGCGCAAGCCCGAACGCGAGCGCCCCCAGCCCGAGCGCCGATAGGCACAAGAGCCACGGACGGGTGGCCAGCCCCGCGGTGACGGGCAGGGCGAGCAACAGCGAAAAGCCGATGCACTGGAGGATGTCCACCCGCAAGAGCCAGAGGGGTTCGCGGAACACGGGAAACCACATCCAATTCACCAGCGACGCGACCAGCAGCACCTCGCCGAGGCGCCGCGACGTCTTCCAGAACCGCTTCAGGCGGGTGCCGGCGTTGGCGCCGCGCACCTGCACCAGCGCCAGCGAGAAGCCGGCCGCGAGCAGGAACGAGGGGGCCACCAGCCCGTCGAGCTTGTCCAGCCGGCGGAAGAAGAGGCTCGCCTTCAAGGCCGGCGCGAGCAGCACCAGGGCGTGGCACTGAATCATCACCACCACGGCCAGCCCGCGCAGCCAATCGATGGCGGAGATTCGGTGGGCGGTGCCGGAAGCTTGGGCCATCTGGCGAATTCGACCAGATACCGTATGTTCGCCGCGGCGCACCATGGAAATGACGGTCACCTTTCCAGGAGGCAAGCGGGTGAACGCTGCGGTGGGTGGCTTCACCATCGAGACCGACCAGCCGCTGGCCGGAGGCGGCCAGGCCCAGGCGCCCGAACCCTTCACCTACTTCCTCGCGTCCATCGCCACCTGCGCGGGCATCTACGTGCTGGGCTTCTGCCAGGCCCGGGGCATCTCGACGGACGGCGTGCGCCTGGTGCAGCGCACCGAACGCGACCCGGCCACGCGCAAGCTGACGAAGGTGGGCATCGAGATTCAAGTGCCGGCCAGCTTCCCAGAGAAGTACCTGGACGCGGTGAGGCACGCGGCCGAGGGCTGCGCGGTGAAGAAGGCCATCGCCAGCCCGCCGGAATTCGACATCGCGACTGTCCGGGCGCCTGCATGACGGGCCGGGCGGACCTCGGCCAACCGTCCGCTAGTGCAAGCTCGAGTGGAAGGGGCCGGCCGCCCGCGAGGGCCGTCATTAGCCTTTGCCGAAGCTCGCGCGGAGGCTCGCGATGAAATGGTTGCTCGGGGCGGCGGTGTTGCTCGCGGTTTCCACGCAGGGCTTCGGCGCGACGGACGGCGGCAAGCCGGCGGCGACCACGGTAGTGGCGGTGGCGCTCGGCCAACAGAAGACGGTGCCCGCGTCGGGGTTCGAGCGGGTGGTGCTCGACGACCCGAACCTGGTGGCGGTGCACGTGCGCAACGACAAGGAGCTGGTGGTCACCGGGCTGGAGGACGGCACCACCCGGCTCTGGGTCTACAAGAAAGAGGGCAATCCCCAGGCGGTCGAGGTGAAGGTGGGAACCGGCGTGGCGCGGGCCAGCGGGGCGCCGGCGGAAGAGGACGCGGGCGTGCGTGCCGTCCCGGGCCGCCCGTTGCAGTTGAAGCCGGGCGCCGAGGTGCTGTTCCGCGCTCCGAAGAACCAGGGCGTGGCCGTGGCCGACCCCGACATCGCCGAGGCGCGGCTGGTGTCGGACGACTGGGTGGTGGTGCACGCCGTGGCGCCGGGCACGACGACCGCGGTCGTCTACCCCCGCAACGACGAGTTGCCGACGGCGTACGAGGTGACCGTGGTGGGGGCGCCGCCCGGCATCGACGGCGGGCTGTAGCGGGGCGCTCGCTGCGGGACGCAGGAGCGCGTGCGCGGCGTCTTCGCTAGGCTCGACCGGTGACCAAGACTCTGACGGCAATCGG
>JAHFDQ010000419.1 GCA_023248915.1 Archangiaceae bacterium
CTCGTTCCTGTTCCTCGGTCCCACCGGCGTCGGGAAGACTGAGCTGGCCCGAGCGCTGGCCGACGTGCTCTTCGGCAGCCGCGACGCGATGGTGCGGGTGGACATGAGCGAGCTGTCCGAAGCCCACGGCATCTCGCGGTTGATCGGCTCTCCCGCCGGCTACGTCGGCTACGGCGACGGCGGCCAGCTGACCGAACCGGTGCGCAAGCGGCCGTCCTCGGTGGTGGTGCTGGACGAGATCGAGAAGGCGCACCGGGAAGTGCTGATGCTCTTGCTGCAGGTGCTCGAGGAAGGCCGGCTGACCGACGGCAAGGGCCGCCACATCGACTTCTCCAACACGGTGGTGGTGATGACCACCAACCTGGGTTCAGAGACCTTCACCGCGAAGTCCCGGGCGCTGGGCTTCGGCAACGGCGGCGTCGACGAAGTTCCGGCCCGCGGCGCGTCCGAATCGGCTCAGTCCGAGGTGAAGAAGGCGCTGCCCCCCGAGCTGTGGAACCGCATTGACGAGCGGTGCTCTTTCTGGCCGCTGCGCCAGGCCGAGGTGGCCCGCATCGCCGCGCTCCTTCTGTCGGAGAGCAGCCGCCGGCTGATGGCCGAGAAGTCCATCGAGTACGTGGCCGGTGACGACGTGGTGGTCCACCTGCTCGAGTCGGGCGGCTTCGACCCGCAGCTCGGCGCCCGGCCGATGCGCCAGACGGTGCAGCGGCTGGTCGAGGGCCCCCTGGCCGAACGGATTCTCGCCGGCGAGTTCGCCTCGGGCGACCGCGTGCACGTGGGGCTCGCAGCGGGAACGCTCGAGTTCCGCCGACTCGACGCGGCCGAGATCAAGCGCTCGGCCTGACCCGGGGCACCGGCCTGAACGGCGCGCCCGCGCAACCCGACCTCCCCACGTTCGCGCCGGAATGGGGCCCGTGAGGCCTCCGGAAGTGCCTCCGTGAAATCGAGTGGGGATTTCACGTTGTCTTATCCGGTCATTTCCCCACTCGATTTCTCAGGCAGGCTGGGGCCCCGCGGCCGCGGGAACATCCGCCTGGCCAACCCCTTGTTTCCCAACCGGCTCGGCCTGCGGTAGACCTCGCCGCGCATGGCCCGCACCCGGCCCAAATCCCGACCGAAGAAGGCGACCGCGGGGGCCGGGCGGCGCCGCCGGCCACCCTCCCCGCCCCGAGTCGTCATCGTCGGCTTCGGTCGCGCGGGCGGCTCGCTCGCCTGGGGCATCCGGAAGGCCGGCTGGCCCCTGACGCTCTTCCCCCGGTCGGGCGAGTCTGTGCGCCGCGCTGTCCAGGCGGGCTTCCAGTTGGCCGAGCACGAAGACCTGCGCGCGGCCGACCTCTGCTTCCTGACGGTGCCGGACACCGCCATCGGCCGCGTCACCGCCGACCTGAAGGACGACCTCGGCCCCAAGACGGTGCTCCTGCACTGCGCCGGAGCGCTCGACCTGTCGGCCTTCGGCACCGACCCGGACACCGTGCGGCGCACCCGGGCTTCCTTTCACCCGCTGGTGGCCATCTCTGACCCTCAGGACGAGCTGGCCGGCCACGCCGTCGCCCTCGCCGCCAGCGACCGCGAGCTGCTCCCCACGCTCTGGGAGCTCGCCCTCGCGCTCCGGCTGCGCCCCATCGAAGTGCCCGAGGCGCGGCGCTCCACCTACCACGCCGGCGCGGTGATGAGCGCGGGCCTCTTGGTCGCGCTCGCGTCGGCGGCCGCGGCCGCGTTCGAAGAGGCCGGCATCTACGAAGACGCCGCGTTGGGCGCCCTGTTGCCCTTGATGCGGTCGGCGATTCGCGGAGTCGAACGCCGTGGCCTGGCTCGGGGGCTGACCGGGCCAGTGGCGCGCGGTGATGTCTCGGTGGTGCAGTCGCACCTGTCGGGGCTGCCGGCCGAGGCCAGCGACGTCTACCGGGTGCTGTCGTTGCGTTCGCTCGCTTTGGTGAAAGACCGGCTGCCGGCCGAGACCCGCAACGCCCTCGAGCGGCTGTTAAAGGGCTGAGCGCCGCCCCTGCTACACCAGGATGATCTTCGGCCCTTGGAGCGCCCCGCGCACCACGGTGAGGGCCGCGTCCGAGCTGGCCTCGGCCTCGGTAAGGCGGCGCAGGCAGAGCTCGCCCTTCGATTGCAGGGCCTTCTTGAGGTCGGTCAGCAGCGCCAACGACGCGTCGAGCAACTCGGCGGCTTCCCGATGCTCGGGGGACTTCTGGCCCGTCTTCGCCTCCAGCATCTGCGAGAAGCGCATCACCGCGTCGCGCGTCTTCACCGGGTCGAAGCCGTCGACCAGCGGCTGCAGCCGGTCTCGCTTCAGTTTCACCAGCCGCATCGACCCCACCTTCTCGAAGCCCTCGTGCGGCAGCCCCAGTTCGTCGGCGGCGAAGGCCCCGAGCAGCCCTTCCTCGGGAGCGGGCGTCCGGTAGGGCACGGTGTCGAGGTAGATGAGCAGGGCCGGAAGCCCCTGCTTCGCCGCGGCGATCTCTTCTTCGTCGAGCGGCGGGAAGCTCTCGGGCGCGCCGATGTGCAAGAGCGGCAGCACCACGTCCTGCCACAGCTCCTCGGCGGCTGAACCGGTGGCGCCGGCGGTCGCGAAAAGGTGGCCCACCAGCTCGGCCACCCTCGGCGCCCGCTCGATCTGCTTCAGCAGGGGCACGGCCGGGTCGAGCCGCTTCAGCGCCATGACGAACTGCCCCTCGAACTGCTGCTTGCCGTCCTCGGGCAGCGCCGACCCCACCCGCCCGAGCGCCTGGCGCACCTCGCGCAAGAGCGTGTCGGGAGAGCTGTTCCACGCCTGGTCGGCCTTGACCGGGTCGAGGACGATGAACTGGACGAACCCGGGGTCGAACAGGCGCTGGTAGTCGAGCGGCGACAGCCGGGGCGTCCCCATCGCGGCCGACGGAGAGAACTTCACCTGGCCGATGGACGAGGCAAGCTCTCGCGCCCGCTCGTCCAGCTTGGCCAGCCGCGCGCCGCGCAGCGCCTCGACCACCGCGCCGAACGGCGAGAGCATGACGAGCGCCTCGGGAAACCCGAGCACCGCCCCTTCCATCGCTTCGCGGTTCGGAAACCAGAACGCCTGGTGATCTCTGACCAGCCGCGCGCCGAACATCGCCGACAGCCCCAGCGCCACCGCCTGGTGCTCGGGCCTTTCCATCTGGAAGGCGCCTCCGAGCAGCTTGATGACCGAGCTCTCGATCTCGGCCCAGGGCGTGGTGAGCGGGTCGATCTGCTTTTTGTCCACCTGCTGAATGGCCGCGAGCAGCTGGTTCTGCGCGGCCTCTACCTGGGGGGGCGTTACGACGGGCATGAGCGCCCCCATAACTTGAAACGGGCTTCGGTGGCCACGATTTGTGGCGCGGCATAAGGTCCGCGCCGTGCCCCGTGTCCGAGCTCTGGCCGCCGGCCTCGCCCTGTGCGCCTCACCCGGGCTCTTCGGCTGCGCGTCGGTCACACCCCGGTTCTCGCAAGAGGTGGCCGCGTCGTTCGCCCGCGACGACATGCAGAGGCTCGAGACGCCGCTGGCCGAGATCTACTACCCGGCCGAAGGGAAGGACGCGGCGTACCGCATCGCCGGCCGCATGATGCAGTGCCTGGACGCGCTGCGCCGGCGCCCGAAGACGCTAAAGGACCGGGGCAAGGCGCTGGTGTTCCTGACCTCGGCCAACTTCAACAACGCCTACGTCACGGGCAGGACGCTGGGCGAACCCCAGCACACGGTCGAACCGCTGCACATGACGCTCGAGCTGTTCCACTGGTTCGGGCTGGGCGTCGGCGACATCGGGGACGTGGCCTGTCACGAGCTGGTGCACTACGTGCAGCTCGAGCAGGCCGACGGCCTCTGGGGTGCGTTGAACTGGTTCTTCGGCGACCTCTTGCCGCCCAACGCCTTCACCGAGAGCTGGTTCCTCGAGGGCATCGCCCAGTACTACGAGGGCCGGCTCGGCAAGCCGATGGCCCGGCCGAACAGCGCCTTCTACCGGGGGAACTTCGAGTCGTACGTCGCCGATCGGGGCGGAGCCCTCTCGGGCGGCAACCTGAACGGGCTCGACCGCGAGCTGGCGCCCTTCAGCGGCGCGTACCTGACCGGCCTATTCTTCGTGGACTACCTGGCGCGCACCTACGGCGAGGACAAGCTGTGGCAGCTCATCGACGCGCAGGGCCACACCTGGGCGCCGCCCTTGGCGGTGACGCTCCGCTTCCGGTCGGTGTACGGCAAGTCGGTCGGGGCGCTCCTCGAGGACTACTCGGCCGAGCTGGCGGCGACAGCGCGCCCAAGGGCCCGCCCCGACTCACAGCGCGTGCTCGACCCGGACCTGGGCTACTTCGCGCGGCTGGCCGGGTCGCCGGCGGACGGGGCGATGGCGGTGGTGTTCGCGGGGCAGGACCAGGTCCCGCAACTGGCGGTCCACGAGCATGACGGCTCGGTCCGGTTCACCCGGCCGCTGACGCTGTTCGCTCCGGGGCGGCGCTGGCTGTCGGCCGGGCCGCTGCAGACGAGCGGCATGTCCTTCACCGCCGACGGCCGCTGGCTCTACCTCGTGAACGACGACGTCACCGCCGACGGCGCCAGCGACGGCCAGCTCTGGAAGGTGGACGCGCGCGACGGCGAAGTAGTGGGCCTGTGGGAAGGGCTGCACGGGTTGGGCGGTTCGGTCAGCCCTGACGGCGCGCGGTACGTCTTCGTCGAACTGTCGGGCGACACCTCGAACCTGGTCGAGCTCGACCTGGCCAGCGGATTGCGCCACCCGCTGACGGCGTTCACCGGCAGCACTTCGCTCGCGGCGCCGGCCTACGCGCCCGACGGCCGGCGCATCGCCTTCGCCCGGTTGGGTTCGCACGGCTTCGACCTGTACCTGCGCTCAGGCGCGGGCGAGGTGACGCGGCTGACCCACGACGAGGCGTTTAACTACGCCCCGCGCTGGGTCGATGCCGGGCACCTCTTGTTCGTCCGCGAGCGCGACGGGCGCGACCAGGCGCACCTGTTCGAGCTCGCGACCGGAGCGGTCAAGCCGGTGTCCGAGGCGCCGTACGTGGCGTTCGACCCGGTGCCCATCGGCGGAGGCGATTTCGCCTTCGTCAACCGCGAGGGCTGGCGGTGGACGCTCGACGCGGCTCCACTCGAGCCGATCGCGGGAGCCGCCGCGGTGCCGGGCCCCGAGGACTGGGCCGCTCCGCCCCAGAAGCTGGCCCCGGCCCCCGAGGCGGCGCTGGAAGTCTTGGCCGACCAGCCCTACTCGTCCCTCGACCACCTCTTCGTCCCCACGCTGCACGCCCCGGCTATCCTGCTGGTTCCGCCCGACCCAGCGGTCTCCGGCTCGCAGTGGAGCACCCAACTGTACCTTTCGCTCAAGGGCTCGGACCGGCTCGGGTTCCACGCCTGGGCCTTCAACGCACAACTGGGGCTCCCCGGCGGCACCTCGGCCTTCTCGTTCGAGTACGGAAACCAGCTCCTGGCGCCCTGGTACACCCGGCTGCGGCTCGAGCGCACCCGGACGACCGACTCGACCCTCCTCGGCGGCTCGCTCGGAGTGTCGAGGACGGTGTGGACGTCGCCGATCGGGTTCTCTCTCTCTGGGCTCGACTACGACCAGCAGGCGACCGCGACCCTGGACGCGCGCCACGCCCGCATGGTGGGCCCAACCGTGTACTTCGACTACTTCGCAGGCGAGAGCACCG
>JAHFDQ010000077.1:0-6056 GCA_023248915.1 Archangiaceae bacterium
CGCGGAGTGGGACCGGCGGGGGCTGCCCACCACCGCCGACGGCGACTTCGAGCGCGAGGCTGTGGTGTCGGCATTTCAGACGCGGGAAGGGTTGCAACAATCGGTAGTGCTCAGGACGCACCAGGCCCGGACGCTGGGCTTCGTCGTCCTGAAGGACCTCTGGCTGCGCGAACCTTCGCGGCCCGCCGCCGGGCCCGTCGCGATCGAGGGGGCGCTGTTTTCCGAGGCGATGGCGTCGAGCGAAGGCCGGGCCCAGAGCCAGCAGGAGTCGGCGGTGGTGCCGGGCGACCTCGGCTCGGTGCGGGCCGAGCTGCTCGCCAAGCTCGGGGCGCTGGGTTACCGGCTGACGCGCGAGGCGAACGAGGTCCGCGGCGGGCGCCGCGAGAAGGTGGTCGAGCTCGCGCGAGGCCGGGAGCAGTTGGTCTCAACGCTCGCCGAGATGGGTGGCGGGCTGACGGCGGTAACGCAGACCTGGCTCGGACCTGCAGGTGGCGCCGAGGCCGATGGAGCCGGGGCGGACGCGACCCCGGCCCGAGAGGACGACGCTCGCGACCTGGGCCCGGACCGGGGCGTGCTCTTGGTGCGGACAGGCGGCGAAGGCTGCGGCCGGTCCGACCGGGACGCCGCGTCGGCGCGGAAGGGCGGCGCAGGGGACCGGGGGGCCGCCTTGGACGTCGGGTCGGCGCGAACTTGTGGCGCCGTCGGCGATGAGGCCGACCCAGGTGCGCCTCCGGAGCGGAACGGCGGCGCGCCATGACTCCTTGCACCTTGGCACTTTCGGTCGCGCTCGGCGCCGGGCTGCCCGGCTCGCTCGGCGCCGCGCTCTCGGCGCACCTGCAAGCCGGGCTGGCTGAAGCTCGGGTGGGCGACTGGGTGACCTACCAGGCGGACGGCGGGGGAGGGCGCGTGGCGTTCTGGCGGTTGGCGATCGTGGGAGAGGAACGCGACCGGGACGGCCGCGACGCGTTCTGGCTCGAGCTCGACGTGGGCGATCACCCGGGGCTCGAGGCGCCCCTGTCGCAGATGAGGTTCCTCGTCGCGAAGGGCGTGGCCCCGTCTCGAGGCGCCATCACGCGGATCGTCGCCGGGTTCGCGTCGCTGAAGCCCCAGGAACTGGCCGACGACGCCGTCGGCGCCGTGGAGCGCCCGCTGGCGCCGGGGCCCGCGCCCGGCCTACTCCCGGATGCCTCGCCTCGGCTCCGCGCTCGCGAGGGCCCCGAGGCCCGCTTGATGACGGCCGCCGGCACGGTGGCGGCAATTCCGGTGGACGTCTACCTGGGGGACACGAGCATCGAACGGCTTTGGCTGAGCCGCCAGGTGCCGGTGCTCCACCTGGCCAAGATCGAGGTCCCCGCCATCGGGCATTCCCTCGAAGTTCGCGACTTTGGCACCAACGCCAGGCCCCGGCTGACAACTCCGGCGCCGAACGAACCGAAGATTCACCTTGAGCCGCATGGTACGGTACCCATCGGCGAGCCGTCGGAAGGAGCCAGCGATGCGCGCCAAGCTTCGCTCCGCCCATAGCCGTCGAAAGTCGCGGGCACGCGGGCAGGCGATGCTCGAGTACTCGATGCTCAACTGGGTGCTGGTGGTCGCCCTCGTGTTGATGGGCAGCGTCCACATCATCCCCGGGCCGCGCGAGCGGATGAATCTCATCGAGCTGTTCCTCGACGCGTATCAGACATACTACGACTCGTTCTACTTCGTGCTGAACCTGCCGTTCCCATGAGAACTCGGGCTCTCACACGCGCGTCGCCTCCGGCGCTTCGCCTCGTTCACGCCCTGGTGTTCGCGGGCCTGGCCGCGTCGGCGCTGGCCGCCGTCTACCCGGAGGTCCGCCACCTGCTCGACGCCTGGGGTTCGCCGGTTCACCCGGGCTCGCCGCCGTCAGTCCTGGCTTTGGCCTCGGCGGTGCTCGGCGCGGCTGGAGGCTTCGGAGTGCTGTTCGGCTTCGTGCGGCCCCGGCGGCTCCAGTGGGCCCCGTCGGCGTCGGTCCTGGCGGCGTTCGCCGGAGCGCTGGCCGTCGGTGCGGGCCCGCCGCCCGTGCACCGCACCTGGCAGGGGGCCGACGCGGCGCTGCTCGAAGTCGCTCGCGGCGTCTTTGACCGCATGGACCGCCGGCTGAAGCGCGATGCCGCGGTGCCCACCCAGCTCGAGCCCTGGCGCGAGGCGCTGGCCGAGGCGACGGCCGGGCAGGGTGGGGACTCTGAGATTCGGACGCGCCTGTTCCGCGTGGTGCCGTACTCCGTCGTTCGCGGGCCGGGGCCGGGCGCTCTGCCCACTCCCCTCGTGCCTGCCAGCCTGGTGCTCTGGGCTTCGGACGACGGCGCCGCCTTCGAGCTGACGCCGGTAGGGCTCGACCGCGGTGGCGCCGCGGGGCCGCTGGCGGATGACAGCGGGCAGCGCATCGTCTTTCGTGGCTCTTTCTCGCGCGCCAGGGACGCGCCGCGCAATCCCAGTCTTTGACCCCTTTCTCGCTGGCAGCTAGCCTCTAGACCTCTCGTCGCAAGTTCGCGGAGACACCAGAAATGCTCAAGGGAAAGACGCCGCTTCTCGTGGCCTTGGTACTGGGGCTCACGGCGGGCGCGTTCGCGTGGTTGGGAATCATGAAGGAGAAGTCCGACGCCCGCCGGGGGTGGAACCTGGTGCCGGTGGTTGTCGCCGGGCAGGACATCTCGGAAGGGACGGTCGTCACCTTCGACATGATTCAGCAGCGCCAGGTGCCCGAACAGTTCGTCACCTCGTCGGTGGTGAAGCCCGATTCGGCGTCCTACGTGGCGAACCAGAAGATCTTGGTGCCGGTGCAGGCCGGCGACCCGCTGCTCTGGACCCAGTTCGAGACCACCAAGGCCGCCGAGCGGCTCTCGACCAAGGTGCAGAAGAAGGCGCGCGCCATCACCATCGACGCGGGCAAGACGACCGCGGTCGGCGGGTGGGTGCGGCCGAATGATCACGTCGACGTCATCGGCACCTTCAAAGATCCGCAGACCAACGAGAGCGTGGCGGTCACGCTGCTGCAGAACGTCATCGTGCTCGCCACCGGGAAGATCACCGGCACCACCAACGTGAACCTGATTCCGGAGAACCAGCGCGAGTACAACAGCGTGTCGCTGCTGGTCATCCCCGAGGAGGCCGAGATTCTGACTTTGGCCACCGACCTGGGGTCGCTGATTCTGTCGCTGCGCAACGAGGACGACGTGGACGTCCTGGAAGAGCGCGGGCGCGCCACCATCAACACGCTGCTCTCGGGCGAGCGCACCCGAGTGTTACAGCAGAAGCGCTTCAGCACCATTCAGGTGATTCGCGGGTCCGGCACGACGACGGACAAGACCGCGGTCCCGGAACACTGACGAACCGAGGCGGGCGGCCGAACCATGCTCCCAGGAATCGTTCTACTCCTCATCACTGGGTCGGTCTTCTACTTCAGCCTGGTGATCTACGGGGTGCTGTCGAAGGCCTACGAGCAGTACCAGGAGAGGTACGTCGTCAAGTCGATGAACGACCTGTCCGACATCTTTCTGTTCATCGACCCGAAGCAAATGCTGGTGCTGAACCTGGCGAGCATGGCGTTGATGGGTATCGTCACCTTCCTGGTGCTCAACCCCCTGGTCTGCGTCGCCGCCACCATCACCGGGTTCTTCATGCCGATGTGGCTGGTGCAGTACTACCGCAAGCGCCGCATCCGGAAGTTCAACACCCAGCTCGTCGACGCGCTGCAGGCGATGGCCAACGCCTTCAAGGCCGGCCTGACCTTCCCCCAGGCCATCGAGCACGTGTCGCGCGAGGCGCCCGTGCCGCTGTCGCAGGAGTTCGGCCTGTTCGTCAAAGAGGTCAAGCTGGGCGTTCCCCTCGAGGAATCGCTGGTGAACATGGGCCGCCGCGTCGGTTCGGACGACCTCGAACTGGTGGTGGTGTCGACCAACATCGCCCGGGCGCTCGGCGGGAACATGGCCGAGATGTTCGAGACGCTGTCCGGCACGATCCGCGAGCGCTTCCGCCTCGAGGGGAAGATTGACGCGCTCACCTCGCAGGGCCGGCTGCAGGGCTGGGTCGTGTCGTCGATGCCGCTGCTCCTGGGCATCGTGCTGAACTACATGCGCCCCGACCTGATGCAGCCGATGCTCGACCACCTCTTCGGCTACGTCTTGGTGTTCGCCATCTGCGTGATGGAACTCTTGGGCATCTTCATCATTCGCCGCATCGTCAACATCGACATCTGACGGAGCCACCTTGGGAGAGCTCGCCACCCATGCACTGATGCTCGGCGCCGCGGCCAGCTTCGCGGGGTTCATCGGGTTTCTGGGCATGGGGCTGTACACCAACCTGCTGCAGCGGTTCTTCGCCGAGGTCAGCGAAGAGTCGGCGGGCGGGGTGCGCGGCGTCGGGTCGGTGGCGATTCGCAAGCTCGGCGCGGCCAACCGTGGCGTGATGTGGCCCGGCTACGAGACGCGCATGCGGCGGCGCCTGACGCGCGCCGGCGAACCCAGCGGCTACAAGCCGGAAGACATTCTGGCGCTGCAAGAGATCGGCTTCGCGGTGGGGCTGGTGTTCGGCCTCATCTTCACGAACGCCGTCAAGGCCAACCTGGCGTTCTCCTTGGTGGGGGCCGCCGTCGGAATGTTCTACCCGCTCATCTGGGTGAACGACCAGGTGAAGAAGCGGCACCTGCAGATCTCCCGCGCGCTCCCGTACAACCTCGACCTGTTGACGCTGTCGGTCGAGGCGGGGCTCGACTTCACCGCCGCGCTCGCCAAGGTGGTCGAGAAGGGCAAGGTCGGCCCCTTGCGCGAAGAGATGCAGGTCGTCTTGAAACAACTGAAGATGGGCAAGACGCGCGAGGAAGCCCTGAAGGCGATGATCGCCCGGGTCGACCTGCCGGCGCTCACCAGCTTCGTCACGGCGCTCATTCAGGCGGACAAGATGGGGACCAGCCTCGGCAAGGTGCTGCGCATTCAGTCGACGCAGTTGCGCATCGACCGCACCCAGCGCGCCGAGAAGCTGGCCAACGAGGCGCCGGTGAAGATGCTCTTCCCGCTCATCGCGTGCATCTTTCCGACCGTCTTCATGGTGCTGTTCGGGCCCATCGTGTTCGCCTTCATGTACGGCAACGTCGGGGGCTGAGCCCTGGCCTTCGTCCTCGCCATCGCCCGGGGAACGGCCGAGGGGCGGCAATTCGTCGTCGTTCAGCCCGAGGTCACGCTCGGTAGGGGTTCCGAGAACGACGTCGTCCTCGACGAGGCTGGCATTTCGCGCCGGCACGCGCGGGTGGTGGAAAAGGGCAGCGGCTGGTTCGTCGAGGACCTGGGCAGCGCGAATGGCACGCTCGTCAACGGCGAGCGGATTCGGGGCCTGGTTCGGGTGGCGACCGGCGACAGCGTCACGGTGGGGCCGGTGGTGCTGGCCTTTTCCGAGCTGCCCGCAGCGGACCCGAGGGCTGTCTCCGCGCGCGCGGCGCAGCCGACGGCGAAGGTGAAGCGTTCGGTGCGCCCGGCCCTGCCCCGGTCGCCGGGCGACCTGTTCGGTCGCACCGTCACCTCTGAAGAGAATGAAATCGTCGATGACGAGACGACCGAGCCTGGCAGCGAACCGAGCGCGGTGACGGCGAAGGCACGGCCCGCGGCGACCCCGGTCGAGGTGACCAGCCCCGGTGACGAGCCGCTGGATTCGGGCCCCGAGGTGTCCGGGTCGATGCTGTCGAGCTCGGAGCTGGTGGGCCCCCTGGCGTCGAGCCCCGAGCTGTCGCCGACGATGCCGCCGAGCCCGGAGCTGTCGTGGCCGAAGCTGCCGGGACCCGAGCTGTCGCCGGCGAAGCCGCCGAACCCGGAATCGTCGAGGTCGGACCCATCGGGCGCGGAGCTGTTGCCGTCGAAGCCGCCTGGCGCGGAGCTGCCGTCGGGCCCGGGGGTGTCGCCCACGGGCGCTTCGACCCCGGAGACCTCGGGGGCCGAGGTTCTGTCGGGCTCGGACGCGTCGAGCCTAGGACTGTCGGGACCGACCCCGGTCGACCGCCCGGAGCGTCCGGCTGCCGAAGTCACCGCCGGGTCGCCTCGGGCCGT
>JAHFDQ010000077.1:6066-14692 GCA_023248915.1 Archangiaceae bacterium
CTCGGAGTTGCTCGAGTCCGTGGCGGTGGGCCCGAGTCCACGGCGGTCGGACAAGGTGGCGTCGGGGGGCCGGGAACAGCCAGCCGCGCTGGCCACCACCCCGCCGAGCTCGCCGCCGATTGCGCAACCGCCGAAGCCGCCGAGCGCTCCGCCGCCGGAACCGCCTCGCGCCATGACTCGCGCCGCCGAGGTCGATCAGGAAGAGACCCGGCTGAAGCCTTCCGTGCTCGCCGTTCCTTGGCCGCAGGCCGTCACCGCGGACGACACCCCGGCTGCGCCGCGCCCCACCGAGCCCGCCCTGGCCGTCGCCGCCCCCTCGGGCCCGGGCACGTTGCCCGAGCTGGCGGCGCCCCCGTTGGCAGCGGACCGGGCCCGCGCCGCCCGCCGCGCGCGCGATTCGTTCGGCGGCCGGCTCGCAATGACTTGGGCAGAGGCGTCGCCCGCGGCCAGGTGGGTGACGCTTACGGCTGGGTTGCTCGCGGTGGCCGCGGCCGGCTTGGGCCTTTGGACCGTCTTCGCCAGCGACGAACAGCCCGTCGGCGTCGAGGGGGCGCGGCTGGGCCCCGAGCCACTCGAGCAGAGCTTCGGGCTCGGCCCCGGGGTCGACTTCTCTCGCCCAGACTTCAAGCTCTTCACCTTCCAGCTCGCGCAGCCTGTCCGGTCAGTCGCCATCGTGCACTTCGACGCCAGCGGCATCTCGAAGGACGAGGTGGCCATCGTGCTCAACGGCGTCGAGGTGGGGACGGTCGCGCCCGACGGCGAGGTGGGCGACCACGAACACGAGCAGATGCTCCCGCTGAAGAACTTGAAGCGAAACGACTCGAACCAGCTCGTCTTCGACAACGTGAAGAATCCGCCGGGCCACGAGCCCTGGCGAATCGCCAACCTCTGGCTCGAAGTGCTCGCCGTGCCCGAGCTGCCCGTCCCCGAGCTGCTCGCCCGCGCCGCCGAGCTTGCCCAACAGGGCAAAGCCTTCAAGGGGTTGCGCGACGTGGGGTCAGGCAACCTCTTCAAGGCTTGGAAGAGCTACCGGCAGGCATGGCTGACGCTGCTCGCGGTGCCCGAGCAGGCGCGCCCCGAGGTGTTCGCCGAAGCCCAAGTTCAGATGGCCGAGTTGAGCCGGCTGCTCGACCAGCGGTGCCGAATGTTGCTGCTCGAGGCGCGGCGCGACATCGAGCTCAAGAGCCCGGAAGAGGCCCGGCAGACGCTCGAAGATGTTGCCAGGCACTTCCCTACGACGGAACATCGCTGCCACAATCAGGCGCTGCGTGCCCTGAGCGAGTACCAGTTGTAGGCGCAGGTCCCACCTGCGCTGGAATCGGACCGATGGCGAACAGCTTGCCCCCAGCCAAGCGAGGACCGCGACCGGGCGGCGGGCCCCCGACGGGCGAACGCCCGTTGCGCGGGGCTCCCGGGACTTCCGGGTCGCGCAACTCGGTCGGGCCTCGGCGGTCGACCGCGGCGCAGGCACAGGCGATGGTCGCCAAGTTGGTTTGCGTGCTGGGGCCGGCGAACGGCACCGAGTACACGCTTGCCGGAGACGAGGCGGTTGTCGGGCGCGCCACGGAGAACGCGGTCCCCATTCCCGACACCTCGGTGTCGCGCCGGCACGTGCTCTTGAAGCGCCTGCCCGGGGGGTGGGCGGCGAGCGACATGGGCTCGGGCAACGGCACCTCCATCAACGGCGAGGTCATCGCGGAAGAGACGCCGCTCAGGAACGGCGACGTGATCTCCTTGGGCGACACCGAGCTGAAGTTCGTCGACGTCGAGAACAGCACCGACCGCCGGCCGGTGGACGGCGTTGGCGGAGGCGCCGAGGGGGGTGCTCGCCCCAGGCCCGTGCCGAGGGCCTCGCGGGTGGCTCGGGGCGCCGCGTTCGTCGACCCCGAGGCGGCGGCGAAGAAGCGGCGGCTACTGATTCGCGCGGGCGTCGGGCTGGGCGTGGTGGTGGTCGCAATCATCGGCGTTAAGGTGTTCCAGCTTCAGCAGGAGAACCGGCTCGGGGCCGAGGCGGCCGCGCACCGGGCGGACCGCGCGCGCCTCGGCGCCATCTTCCAGGAAGGCAAGAATCTGGTCCGCGAGGGCAAGTGGGCCGACGCCAAGGCGAAGTTCGAAGAGATGTCCGCGATCGACTCGAGCTACCCCACGCTCGCGGACTACCTCGAGCACGCGTCGAAAGAGGTGCCGAACCAGGCGAACCTCGAGGCCGCCCGGCAGGCGCTCGCGAAGGGCCAGGTGGGGGCGGCCAAGGCCGCGCTGGACAAGGTGACGCCCGACACCCAGCAGTACCAGCAACTGCGCGCCGAGCGGGTCGAGCTCGACGCGAAGATCGTCACCCGGCTGTCCGAGGGCCGCGCCCTGATGGACAACGGCGGGGTGAAGGACCTCGAGACGATGAGGAAGCTCGACGAGCTCGCCGCCGACGTCCTGGCCGCCTCGCCCGACAACCGCGACGCCACCGAGCTGAAGAAGCAGGCCGAGGTCAACATCGCCGAGTTGACGAAGGTGGTGGCGGCGCCGGTGCCAGTGGGCCCGCGGCCCTGGCTCGACGTGAGCGCGCGGTTCCGCGATGGCGACGTCTCGGGGGCGTTTTCGCTGGCCAACGTCTGCGCCGCGAAGCGCGCGCCGCAGTGCGTGCAGTTGGTCGCGTGGATCAGCAGCTTCAGCGAACAGTACAAGCGGGTCGAGTCGCTCACCGGCAAAGAGCTGGGCGACCTGGTCGACCTCGACGGCCGCATCACTGGAGGGGGCGAGAGCAAGAACATCAAGCCGGTGAAGACCAAGCTGGCCGGCCTCTACTACAAGAGCGCGACGTCGGCGAAAGCGGCGGGCGAGTGGGCCCGCGCGGCCGACCTGGCCAACAAGGTGCTCAAGGTCGACCCGGGGCACGCCGGGGCGCAGGGCATCGTCACCGAGCTTCGCAGCAAGGCGAAGGACCTGTACCTGCAGGCCTACTCGCTGAAAGAGACCAGCCCCGACGAGGCGGTGAAGCTGTTCAAGGACGTGCTGGCGATGACGGCCCGGGACGACGAGACCCACCGGAAGGCCGAGGGCTGGGTGGACAAGCTGCAGCGATGAAGAAGCCGACGCCGGGCCAGGCAGATCTCTTCGGAGCGCCTCCGGCCCGGCCCGTCGCGGAGGGCAGCCCCGGTCCGAAGGCTCCGATTGGGCGGGTGGGCAGCGCGCCGGCGCCGACCAGGCCCCCGCCGGACGCGGTGCCCGGTTCAGACCGTCCGTCGTCCGGCGCAGCGGCTGGCCCGGACCGTCCGTCCGCGCCCGCCTGGCGAGCCGGCGCCGAGCCGGTGGTGCTCACGGTGAGCGAGCTGACCCGCCAGATCAAGGGCACGCTCGAGCGCGGCTTCCAGCGGGTGCTGGTGCGCGGCGAGGTCTCGGGGTTTCGGGGGCAGAACCCGCGCGGGCACCTCTACTTCAGCCTGAAGGACGCGGAGGCCTGCCTCGACGTGAAGATCTGGGCGTCGGCCGCCCGCCGGTTGAAGTTCGCGCTCCGCGACGGGCTTTCGGTGGTGGCCGAAGGCGCCGTCGACGTCTACGCGCCCCAGGGGCGCTACAGCCTCATCGCCACCCGGCTCGAGCCCGTCGGCGAAGGCGCCTTGGCGCTGGCCTTCCAGCAGTTGAAGGAACGGCTCGCGGCCGAGGGGCTGATCGGCGAACGGCGGTCGCGGCCGCCCAGGCCGTTGCCGTTCCTCCCCCGGCGCATTGGCGTCGTGACTTCGGTGAGTGGCGCCGCGCTGCGCGACTTCTTGCGCGTGCTGCACCAGCGCCACCCGCGGCTGGCGGTGCTGGTCGCTGACGCCCGCGTGCAGGGCGAGGGCGCGGCGGCCGAGGTAGTGCGCGCGCTCGAGCGGCTGGCGAAGACGGACGTCGACGTCATCGTGGTAACGCGCGGGGGTGGGTCGATCGAAGACCTGTGGACCTTCAACGAAGAGTCGGTGGCCCGAGCCATCTGGGCCTGCCCGGTGCCGGTGGTGTCGGCCATCGGCCACGAGGTCGACTTCACCATCGCCGACTTCGTCGCCGACTACCGCGCGCCCACGCCGTCGGCCGCGGCCGAGCGGCTGGCGCCGGTGCTGCGCGATCTCGAGCTGTCGCTCGCCACTTCGTCCGGCCGACTCCGGAAGGCGATCGAGCGGAGGGTGCTGGAAGCCGAGGGCGGGCTGTCGGGCCTGGCGCGCCGAATCGCCGACCCGCGCCGACAGCTGGGCCAGCGGGCGCTGCACCTGTCCGAGCAGGCCGAGACCCTGGGCAGGCTCCTGCGCGAGGTGGTGCGCTCGCGGCGCGAAGGGCTGCGCCGGGCTACCGAGCGGCTCTCGCGCCAGCGCCCCGAGGCCCGGCTCGAGCGCGACCGCCGCGAGCTGGCCCGGCTGTCGGGGCTCTTGCGCGAGCGGGTGCGCGCGCGCGTCGAGGCCGACCGGGCTCGCGTCGTGGGTGCCCGCGTGGCGGTGCTGCGCGCTTCGCCGGCCGGGGCCTTGCACCGGGCGCGGCACGGCCTGCTGGACCTGGCGTCGTCGCTCTCCGCCGCCCAGCGGCTGGCTTCGCAGGAGGCCGGCGGCCGCTTCCAGGCGCTGTCGGCGCGGCTCGACGCGATGAGCCCGCTGGCGGTGCTCTCGCGCGGCTATTCCGTCGTCTTCCGCCGGAAGGACGGGGCCGTCGTGCGCCGCGCCGCCGACCTTGCCGTGGGCGACGACGTGGCGATTCGGCTGGCGGCCCCCGCGACCCGGACGCTGGCCGACTGTGAAGAGGTGGACGCCCGGGTGACCGGCGTGAAGCGGCGGTAGCGCGAGGCGCGACGGCGCTGGCGCCAGGGGGGGTCGGTCCCGTACATTGCGCCCGCTTGGCCCGAGAAACCAAAGCCCCTGCGCAGGGTCCCGAGAAGTGCGGGGACGTCGTCGCCCGCCTCGAAGAGGTGGTGAAGCGGCTGGAAGGGGGCGAGCTGTCCCTCGAAGACTCGCTGAAGGCCTTCGAAGAGGGCGTGGGGCTGGTCCGGCGGGGCGAGCGAATGCTCTCGGAAGCCGAGAAGCGCATCGAGCAACTGTTGGCCGAGGACGGGGCCGATCGCGCCGCGCCGCTCGAGCTGGGGCCGGCCCCGCAAGACCCCCGGCGCCCCGCGGCTCAGAAGGGCCGCGCCGAACCCGACGACGACACCCCGTTCTGACCCGCATGGCGACCGCGAAGCCGAAGGTGATCATCGTCGACGACGACCGCGAGACGCGCGAGATGCTGGCGCTCGCCCTGTCGATGGAAGGGTTCGAGGTCAGCCAGGTGGCGAACGGGCTGCGGCTGATCTCGACGCTGCACGTCGACAAGCCCGACGTCATCCTGCTCGACGTGAACATGTCGTGGATCGACGGGTTCGAGCTTTGCAAGGCGGTACGCCAGAACGAGGAGTTCGCGACCATTCCCGTGGTCTTCGTCTCGGCGCGATCGTCCCCGGCCGACGTGAAAAAGGGCATGTCCTGCGGGGCCGCGGACTACTTCACCAAGCCGGTCGAGATTCCCTCGCTGATCAAACGCCTGCGCGAGCTGTCTCCGGCGTCCGCGGGAGCCTGAGCCATGCCGGGCTTTGCGCTCGAACCGTTCCTCGCCGAGCAGCAGCGACGGGTGCAGGGCCTGCTCGCCGACCGGCTGGGCGCGATCTCCGACCGGGTGCCGCCCCGGCTGCTCGAGGCGATGAGGTACTCGCTGCTCGACGGCGGCAAGCGGCTGCGCCCGGTGCTGGTGCTCGCGTTCGCCGACGCGGTCAGCCGCGCCAGCGGCGGCGGGGGACACCTGGCCGACGACGCGGCGTGCGCGGTCGAATTCGTGCACACCTACTCGCTCATCCACGACGACCTGCCGGCGATGGACGACGACGACCTGCGCCGGGGCCGTCCGTCGTGCCATGTGGCCCACGGCGAGGCGATCGCGATTCTGGCCGGCGACGCGCTGTTGACCGAGGCCTTCGCGCTCTTGGGTGGCCGCGGCGAAGCGGAGGAACGGTCGGCGTTGTGCCGCGAGCTGGCGGTGGGGGCGGGCGCCACCGGCATGGTGGGCGGCCAGGCCCTGGACATCGCCGACGACCGCCCCGCAGAGGCCAGCTTCCTGTTGCACCTGCACCGCCTGAAGACGGGGGCGCTGATTCGCGCCGCCTGCCGGATGGGGGCGATCGCCGCGCGCGGCACGCCTTCCGACGTCGAGCTGGCGGGCTCGTACGGTGAGGCGGTGGGGCTGGCGTTTCAGATCGCCGACGATCTCCTCGATCTGACCGGCACCCGGGAAGAGATGGGCAAGCCCGTCCGGGCCGACGCCGCCGCGGGCAAGCCGACCTTCCCGGCGGTGGTGGGACCGGGGGCGGCGCGCACCCTGGCCGACGAACGCGTCGCGCGCGCGGTGGCGGCGGTGCGCGTGCTGGAACCCCGCGAGGGGCCGCTGGCCGCGCTGGCGCGGTACACGGTGGAGCGGCGCAGGTGACCCGCCGCCCCGGGCGGACCTCGGGCGCGCGCCGGTGGCACACCGAGGTGAACAGCCCTTCCGACGTGCGCGCCTTGGCCGAGGGAGACCTCGAAGGGCTCTGCCAGGGGCTGCGCGGGGAAATCATCGCCTTCTGCGGGAAGGTCGGCGGGCACCTGGGCGCCTCGCTGGGAGCCGTCGAGCTGTGCGTGGGGCTGCACCGCGTCTTCCACTCGCCGGCGGACCGGCTGGTGTTCGACGTGGGCCACCAGGCCTACGCGCACAAGCTGCTCACCGGGCGGCGGGGGCAGTTCGCCACGCTTCGCCAGGAAGGGGGGCTGGCGCCATTCACCGACCCGGCCGAGAGCCCCCACGACGCCTTCGGCACAGGCCACGCCTGCACCGCGGTCTCGGTGGCCCTGGGGCTGGCCGAGGCCAAGCGGCGCCAGGGCGAGCCCGGCCGGGCGGTGGCCGTGGTGGGCGACGGAGCGCTCACCGGAGGGCTCACCTTCGAGGGGCTGAACAACGCGGGCCGCGACCGGTGGCCCCTGGTGCTGGTGCTGAACGACAACGGCATGAGCATCTCGGCGAACGTGGGGGCGGTGCCGGCGCTCTTGAGGTCGCCCGGCGCGCGCCGCTTCTTCGAGGCGCTGGGCTTCACCTACCTGGGTCCGGTCGACGGCAACTCGCTGGCCGAGCTCTTGCCCGCGCTCTGGGAGGCGCGCCGGTCGAACCGCCCGGTGGCGGTGCACGCGCGTACTGAGAAGGGGCTGGGCTTCGCCGCCGCCGAGGACGACCGGGTGACGCGCGGCCACGCGATGGGGCCGTACGAGCTGCGCGACGGCAAGCTGGTGCGTTCGCGCGGGGGAAAACTAACCTTCACCGAAGCCTTCGCGGCGGCCCTCGAGGCACGCATGGCCGCCGACCCGAGGGTGGTGGCGGTGACGCCGGCGATGCTCGAGGGCTCGGGGCTGGGAAGGCTGGCCGCACGATTTCCCGACCGGGTTTTCGACGTGGGCATCGCC
This sequence comes from Archangiaceae bacterium, assembly GCA_023248915.1. Taxonomy (GTDB): domain Bacteria; phylum Myxococcota; class Myxococcia; order Myxococcales; family Myxococcaceae; genus JAHFDQ01. Next base: position 13,539 of record JAHFDQ010000077.1, read on the forward strand.
GAACCGCACGCGGTGGCGTTCGCGGCGGGCCTGGCGGCCGGGGGAGCGCGCCCGGTGGTCTGCCTGTACTCGACGTTCCTGCAGCGCGCGTACGACCAGATCATCCACGACGTCGCCCTGCCGGGGCTGTCAGTGGTGTTCGCCATCGACCGGGCCGGGCTGGTGGGCGCGGACGGGGCCACGCACCAGGGCGCCTTCGACGTGGCATTGCTCCGCCCGGTACCGGGGATGACGGTGATGGCCGCGGCCGCGGGAGAGGACTTCCCTGCGCTCCTGGCCACCGCGCTCGCCTCGAAGGGGCCGTCGGCCCTGCGGTATCCGCGCGGCACCTTGCCCGCGCTGCCGACGGCGCTCCACCCAGGGGTCGAGCCGGTGGAAGGCGCCCGATGGATGAAGCGGGCGAGCGCGCCCAGGCTGTGCGTGGTGGCGCTGGGGCCCTTGGCGCTGGTCGCGCTCGAGGCGGCCTCGGGCGAGAAGCGGTGGAGCGTGCTCGACGCCCGGTTCGCCTCGCCGCTCGACCGCGCGGCGCTGTGCGAGGCGGCGGCCTCGGGCGCGGTGCTGGTGGTCGAGGAGGGCACCGTGCGCGGCGGGCTCGGGTCGGCGGTGCTCGAGCTCTTCGCCGAGGAAGGACTGACGCCCCGGGTGCGCCTGCTGGGGCTGCCCGACGCCTTCGTGCGCCACGGCGACGCGCGGGCGCAGCGGGCCCGGCTGGGGCTGGACGCGGCCGGGTTGCGCCGGGCGGGCAAGGCGCTGGCGGCGGGCGGGGCGCCGTGAAGCCCAAGAAAATCCGGCTGGACCTGCTGCTGGTCGAGCGGGGCCTGGCCGAGTCTCGCACCCGGGCCCAGGCGATCATCCTCGCGGGTGACGTGGTGGTGGGCGAGCAGCGGGTGGATAAGCCGGGCACGCTGGTGGCGCGCGAGGCTTCGCTGAGGCTGAAAGGCGAGGCGATGCCATTCGTTTCGCGCGGCGGGCAGAAGCTGCAGGCGGCCCTCGACCACTTCCAACTCGACGTCGCGGGGCGGGTGTGCGCGGACATCGGCGCCAGCACCGGCGGCTTCACCGACTGCCTGCTGCAGCGGGGAGCGGCGAAGGTGTACGCCATCGACGTGGGCTACGGCCAGTTGCACGTGCGGCTGCGAGGCGACCCGAGGGTG
>JAHFDQ010000078.1 GCA_023248915.1 Archangiaceae bacterium
CGGTCCGGGTGGGAGGTGGTCGGCTACTCCGACCGCGGCTACGTGCGGATGAGGGACGGGGCCTCCGGGAAGGCCTGCTCGCTGCCCGCGGCGCTGCGGCTGCAGGCCAGGCGCGAGCAGCGCCGCGTGGGCGAGCTGACCTACAGCCTGTTCCTGGCGGTGCTGCTCGACTCCGAGAAGCCTGCCTAAGGCGAAACCAGCACCACCGACTGTTGGCCGAAGTCGGGAATCCAGAGCGTGCCGTCCGTCAGAAAGCCGAACGAGAGCGCCTGCGAGCTCGGGCCGCCGCCGTTCCCACCTGCGAGGGACTGGACGAGGGTGGCGCCGAACGGAACCATGCGCCCGTTCGCGAGGTCGAGGGAATAAACGCCGTTTCCCCAGCGCAGCACGAACGGAGTGCCCGAGGGCGACACTCCCAGCGCCTGGACCTGGACGAAGGGCGCCGGACCGAAGACCTGCGTGGCCGTGCCTCCGCTGGCGGCGGCACACGAGAACAGGCCCGACGAACCGCCGCCGCCAAACCCCATCGTCAACACCTGCTGGGTGGGGGTGAGCGCCAGCGCCAGCGCTACCGTGTCGTTCGGCAGGCCGGTGATGAAGCTGGCATCGTTGCTGCCGACGGCCGGCTTGCGCCCGACCTTCGCCGGCCCGGAGGCGAGCGTCGTGTTCACGTAGTACAGGTCGCCGCCCCCGCCGAGCGCGAGCCCCAGCGGGCAGTTCAAGCCGTCCGCCGACGTCAGCACGGGGGTGGCGACTCCACTCGCCACGTCGACGCTGACGATTCGCGAGTCGGTGCAGTCGCTCACCATCAGCGTGGACCCGCTCGGGGCCAGGCCCGCGAGAAACCCGCCGCGGTAGATGACGCGGCTGATGCCGTCGTCGCCGACCTCGACGAGCGCCGAGTCCTTCGCGGTGAAGGAAGGTGGCCCGCCCCCGAACAGCGCCGGGCCAATCGTGGCGAGGTACCACTTGCTGGCGAGCCGCGCGGTGGCGAATGCGGGACGGAGGCCGGCGGCGACGATGGTGGCCGCGGCCTGGCCGTTGGCGATCTTCCGAACCACGCCTCCCCTCGTCTGGGCGAGCCAGAGGTCACCGTTCGTGGCGGGCCAGAGGCCGTCGGCCTGGTAGAGGTACCCGCTCGGGTCGCCGTAGGCGACCATCGCGCCACCGGTTGCCGTGGGCGCCGATTGCAGCGTGCCGCCGTCCGTCGACACCACCACGTCGGTCGCCACCACCGCCACGCCGCGCGCCCCGGTCGCACCGGTGGTCCACGAGCCGGCGACGACGTACCCGCCGTCGGCGGCTTCCGTCATCTGGGTCACGCTGTCGCTGTCAGGCACCGTGACGTAGAGCGTCGTGCCCGAGGCGGCGATGCCAAACCCGCCGTTCAAGGCGACGTCGCTGATTTCTTCCCGCTGCCCCGTCGGGAAGATGCGCAAGACGCCTCCGTTGCCTCCGTTCTGGTTACGGTCCACCACGAAGAATTCGCCGTTCGTCGTCCTCGCGACGCCCGACAGGGCCGGGAAGGCGCTGCCGTTCGAGTTCTGCGATGGGCCGGCCACCTCGGACACGACTCCGGACGACACCTGGTAGCGGCGCAGCGAACCGAAGGCGGTCGTGAAAAAGACGTCGGTCCCGTCGGTGGTCAACGCCACGGGCGAGTCGTACACGCGCATCGGCCCACTCGGGGTGTTGACCTCGAGGCTCGCCGACCGGTGCACCCGGGTCTGGTTGCCGTTCAGCGCCAACTTGTACAGCCCGGACACCGGCCCGAAGACGGACTGCGCGGCGAAGTACAAGTCGGTGCCCACGGACACCGCGCCTGAGGGGTTGGTCGGGACCGCCAGGTCGGCCGCGCGCGGCGTGCCGGACGGCACCAGCTCGAAGTCCGCCGCGTTCGAGACCTGCTGGGCCACCTCGACCGTGACGGCCACCGTCCGCGCGGACAGCACCGGACTGCCCGCCTTGACGGAAAGGTCGGTCGCGGTGGCGCTCACCACCGTCGCCACGGCCCCGTCGAAGGTGACCCGGTTGTTCGCCGGCGTCGTCGAGAAGCCCTGCCCGGTGATTCGCACCAACGTGTTGGCCGAACCCCAGTTGGGCGCCACCGTGAGAATGTGCGGCGGCGCCGCCAAAGGCCCGGTGGGGCCAGTGCTGCCGGTGGCGCCGGTCGCTCCGGTCAGGCCGACATCGCCCGCGTCGCCGTCGGCGCCGGTCGCGCCCGAGGGGCCGGTCGGGCCCTGCGGACCCGCCGCGCCTGGCGCCCCGGGCGCGCCCGCGTCTCCGGCCGGACCCTCGGGCCCCGTGCAGGAGAGGGCGAGGGCGAGGACTGCGGCGGCCGAGAGAATGCGGGGCATGGGCACTCCTTATGCGAGTCGCGGGCCGCATCATGCACCGCTCGAGTGGGCCGGTGGCCAGAGTTTTCAGCGCTTCGCGCTCTGCCCTGCCGGGGCGAACGCCACCAGCTTTCGGGACAGGTCCTGGTCCACCCGCCCCAGCCAGGCGCGGAATGCGGGGTAGTCGGCCGCCTTCACCCGGGCCAGCGCGAAGGCCACCTCGGCCTCGCAAGTCAGTTTTCCGTCCGCCACCCGGTAGGACAGCTTCAGCCGGCCGAACGGGCTGTCGTCGGCCACCGGCGCCGGAAGCTCGGCCATCGAATAGCCGGGGGGCAGCGCGTACTCGAAGCGGAAGGTGCTCACCCACGGCATCGGCATCACCAGGTCGAAGCGCCGCTCGGACAAGGGGGCGTAGGCCTGGGTGTACGACCGCCCCGACCCGAACGGGTGAAACCGCAGCCCCTCGGGAATCACCTCGGCGTACCGCGGCACCGCGAGCTGGAAGGCCAGCGCCACGTCCTGGTCGAGCCGGGTGGGGTCGCCGATGTCCATCTTCTGCACGGTGAGCCCTGGGAAGGTCTGCGCCCAGCCCTGCTCGAACGTCTGCCGGCGGGTGGCCGGGGCCTGGTAGGCGCGCCGGTACTCGGGGGCGCTCTGGCCCGAGATGGTGCTCTTGCCCCCGACCGAGGCGCTGCCGTCGGCGGCCAGGGCGACGTCCATCGCCAGCGAAGTCAGGTTGTCTTCGGGCTTGGCCTCGGGCGTGGTGAGGAAGGTGCTGGGGCCGTCGGGGTCTATCAAGAGCACGTTGGCCACCCGGTCGGCCGAGGGCAACTCGCGCGAGGAATGGAACTCGGCGGTGCCGTCCAGGTACAGTCCCAGCTTCGGCACGTAGGCGATGGCGTGGTTGAAGGCGGCGAGCGACGCCGGCTCTTCTCCCAGCGCTCCCAGCGAGCGCATGCGCAAGAGCACCAGCCGCGCGTCCACTCCCCCTTGCTTCAGCATCGCCACGATGAGCGACGCCTTGTCCTTGCAGTCGCCGAAGCGGCGGGCCAGCACCCGGTCCACCCGGTACGGCTTGTAGCCGTGGATGCCGAACTCGAGCGCGACGTAGCGCGTGTTGGTGACGACGAAGTTGTAGATGGCGCGCACCACCGCCCCCTCGTCCTTCCGGTCGACGCCCTGCAGCACCTTCTCGACCGTCTTCTTCAGGTCGTCGTTGGGCGTCAACTGGTCGCGCACCAGGCCCCACCAGTACCGGCCCACCTGTTCCCAGGTCCGGTAGGTCGAAACGTGCAGCGTCGTCGCCACCTCGGCCCAACCCGGCATCGACGGCTCGGGCACCACCCGCGCCACGCTCTGCGCCGCGAAGCGGTACAGCACCCGGCCGTCCTTCGCGGGTTCCTGGCTGGCGGCGACGCCGGGCGGCAAGAGCGCCTTGTTCCAGTACAGCGGCCGGCCCGCGGGCATCTCGACCAGGTACTGGTAGCGCACCTTCGGGCTGGTGGCCTGCACCGAGTCGACGTCGCCCCAGTAGTCCGAGAGCAGGTTGTCGGTCGCGGTGTCGTCGAGCCGGTACTGCACCTCGAGCACGTCGCCCGCCCCGAGCGCCGGGAAGGACAACATCTTGGCCCGGGCGTCGTAGTACATCGCCGTCCAGGGCTCGGACAGGTTGCGCTCGGACTCGCCGTAGCTGTCCACCACCGCCCCGTCGGGCTTGGTGATGCGGGCCTTCAGCACCCGCACCTCTTGGCGGTTGGGCGAGTACGAGATGGGCAGGGTGCGGAAGGCGTCGACCCCGCGGGTGTTGAAGACTTTGACCGCCAGTTGCTGAAAGCGCGACGCCTGGCCGCTCGGCTGCACCCGCACGTAGGTGGTGTCGGCCAGGTAGACCGAGTCGTCGGCGGCGAAGGCGTCGGCTTCCTTCACCAGCGCCTTCACGTCGAGCGCGTACTGCAGGCCCGCGGTGGCGTCTTCGCCCATCAGCGAGCGCAGCGCCTCGCGCAGGGCGGGGTTCTGCGGCCGGAGCGCCAGCGCACGGCGGAAGTCGGCCACCGCCTCGTCCTTCTGGCCGGCCTGCAAGCGCGCCCGGCCCTCGCGCTCGAACACCTCGGGGTCTTCCGGCGCCAGCTTGCGCGCGTCGGCGAAGGCGCTGAAGGCGTCGGCGGTGCGGCCGTTGGCCGAGAGCAGCTCGGCCAGCCGCAGCCTCGACGGGTTGTCGAAGGCATCGAGTTGCAGCACCTGAGCCAGCAGCGCCGCCGCCTCGTCGGCCTGCCCCAGGTCGGCCAGGTCTGACGCCAGCGTCTTGCGCGCGCCGGTGTCGTCGAAGCGCAGCCCGATGGCGGTGCGCAGCCGGGCCGCGGCCTCGGCCCGACGCTCGAGCCGCCGAGAGACTCGCGCCGCCTCGCGCACCACCTCGGGCAGGTGGGGCAGGTCCTTGAAGTTGGCCTCTGCCAGGCCCGCCGCGCGCGGCCACTCGCCGAGGGCCTCGTAGGCGCGCACCCGGGCAAGCCGCGCCGGGCCGTAGGACGGGTGGTCGGCACAGAGCTCTTCGAGCAGCGGCAGCGCCCGGTCGGCGTGTTCGACCGACAGCTCGTGCTCGGCCAGCGCGAGGCGCGCCCGGGCGTTCTTCGGGTCGGCCTTCAGCGCGGCTTCGAGCCGCTTGCGCCGTAAGTCGTGGTCGTCGCGTTGGGCCCGCGCGGCCAAGAGCTGCAGGTCGGCGTCGCCCGGCGCCAGTTCGGCAGCCTTCTGGGCTGCGACGGTGTCGGTGTGCTCGCGCTCGTCGAAGGCCCGGAAGGCGGAGAACACCGTGGCCAGTTCGCCCTGGACCTCGGCGTCGCCCGGGCTCTTGGCGACTTCCCGCTGCATCAGGCTGGTGGCGGTGGGCAGCTCTTGCGGCTGGGGGGGGAAGCCCTTGCCGAGCGCCGGCACCGCGTCCGGCAGGGCGGGCTTCAACGTCAGGTAAGGGCCCTCGCCCCTCTCGGCGCGCAGGTAGAAGCCGAGCGGTCCCCGGTCCTGGCACACCTTCACCAGCACCCGGTTCAGGCCCTTGTGCACCCGCACCGAGACTCTCGCCTGGTCCGCGTGCGGCAGGTTGTACCGGTCTTCCGAGGCGGCCGGCGCCCCGTTCACCCAGAGCCGGAAGGCGCCGGACGTTCCGAGCGAGAGGTTGGCGCGACCGTCCGCCGACGCCTCGAGGAAGCCGAGCGCGTAGACCACCGCCTCGGTCGTCGGGCGGACCAGGGTGGACAAGTCCGTATAGCCGTCGCCGGTCGCCACCTCGAGCTTCTTCCAGGAGACTTCCTTTCCCTTGGCCGGGTAGGTGGCCGTCAGGTCGACCGAGGCGCCCTCGGGCCCGAAGTCGGTCCCGCAGCCCGCCTTGCCTTCGTTGTCGAAGGACCCCACCACCCAGAAGCGCTGGACGAAGCCGAGCGGTTCGAGCAGCGCGGCGGCGCGGGTCAGGTGCCCTCGGGCTCGTTCGACGTCCGCGTAGAGCTGCAGCGCCAGCGCGCGCACCGCAGGGTCCGAGCTGCGCCGGCCGCCGACGGTGGCGTAGGTCTGCGCCAAGAGGTTCAAGTCGTCGACCTCGTCGCGCAAGGCGTGCAGCCGCAACAGGTGCGCCAGCGCGCGCGGCGAGTGGGCGGCGGCGACGGCGGCGCGCGACTCGGCCTCGGCCCGGTCGGTGGTGGGGCTGTCCAGCCGCGCCAGGGCCGGCCCGGGCAGCGCGAAGAGGGCGAGGAACACCAGGCGTCGTGGCAAAGGCAGAGGCGCGCGCATGGGGCTTGTCTAGCAGACTAATGCGGCAGCACCGGAACCTGCCGGTCGTCGGCCAGGTCGTCGAGACCGGGGCTTGCCCGGGGAAGCTCGAACCAGAAGGTGCAACCCCGGCCCAGTTCCGAGCGAACTCCCACCCGGCCCCCGTGGCTCTCGGCGAGCTTCTTGACCGTCGCCAGCCCCAGGCCCAGGCCGGGCTGACGGTGCCCTCGGCCGCGGACGTAGGGTTCGAACACCGACGCCGGCGGCAACTCCACCGGCAGCCCGGGGCCGGTGTCTTCGACTTCGAACAGCACCATCGGCCCGTGCTCGGTCACCCGCGTCGAGATGCGCCGCACCGGCGAGTCCGACACGTACTTGATGGCGTTCTGGACGAGGTTCGACACCAGGCTCAACAGCACTCCCCGGCTGCAGGCGACCGACCGGTTGGGCGCCGGCTCGATGACGAAGTCGATGGCGCCGTGCGCGACCTCGTCCCGGAAGAGGCCCTGCACCTCGGTGAGCACCTCGGCGGCGCTGGCCGAGGTCCCCGGTTCGGGCTTGGCCCCGGCCCGCGCGAACTCGAGCAGCCCGTCGATGATGGTGCGCACCCTGCGGACGTTGCGCCGGCCGCGCTCGAGCACTTCGAGCGTGACCGCCCGTTCGTCGGGGTGACGCAGCGCCACCTCGAACGCGAGGTTGACGGCTTGCAGTGGGCTCAAGATGTCGTGGGCGACCCGCGCGGCGAAGGCCTCGAACTCGTCGGCGCGCTCTTGCGCCAGGTGCGCTCTCTCGGTCGCCTGGGCCGCCGAGCGGCGCACCTCGTGCCGCACCATCAGGGCGGCGATGATGGCGAGGGCGGTGCACAGCACGTCGAGCAGCAGCCCGACGACCGTCGTGCGGCGGCGCACCAGCTTGATTTCCTGGGCGGCCTGCGCGCCGAAGCGGGCGTTCAAGTCCACGAGCGGCTGGACGACCGCGTCGAGCCGGCTGGCCGCCGGGAATACGGTGTTGTCGAACGTCTCTCGCGCCGCGGGGAAGAGCCCGGCCTCGGTCTGGGCCTGAACCCGCTCGACGCCGCCGTTGAGCACCGCCGCGACCTCTTGCAGCGTGCCCCAGTAGGCCACTTCGCCCGGGAAGGCCGGCACCTGAAAGTAGGTCTTCAGCTCGGCGTTCAGCCGGGCCTGCGCCGCGTCGACCGCGTCCCCGTTGGCGGGCCGGCCCGCGGCCCGGGTGTTGATGTAGTCGCCGAGGAGGAACAGCAGCCGGCCCACCTCGCCGCGCATCGCGGTCAGGTGCTCGATGCTGGGCGCCGCGTTCGAGCTGATGCTGTCGGCGGCGACGTCGATGCGGGCGCTGGCGTACTGGGTGTAGAGGGTGGCGCCCACGAAGCTCGCCGCCACGCCGATGAAGGCGAACACGAGCGACCGGCCGCTGTACGCGCGAAGCGGAGTCATGGGGTCCCCTTAATAACCCAGCCCCCGCGTTTCTTCCCGACCGCCGGGCCCGAATCGGTGGCTGGCGAACGGGCGCCGCTTGACCGTCCTCCGGGGCGGTCTAGAGTCCCCGCTTCGAAGGGAAGCCTGGTGAGCCGATGAGCGGCCGAGTGTCGCGGTGGGCAGCGGCGGCCGCCGCCGTCGCCCTCTCCGGCTGCCTCGTGCCGACCGCGCCGCGCAACTGCCTCGAGGCCGGCACCTGCGAGTGCATGCAGAAGACCGACTGCGCCGGGGGCCTGGACTGCATCGACGGCCGCTGCGGCCAGTTGCCCGACGCCGGGGACGGCCGCGGGCTGTTCGGCATGCCGTGCAAAATTTCCGGGGAGTGCGACTCGGGGCTGTGCCTGCCCAGCGGCCCGGGCAATGGCGGGGTTTGCACCGAACCCTGCTCGTCCGGCGTCGCCTGCGCGCGCGGCTGGCAGTGCAAGCGCGGTTCCCCCTACTACGTGGCTCCGCCGCCCGACGCGGGCAGGCCCCCCGAATTCGAGTGCGTGCCGCCCATCGACACCTTGTGCCAACCCTGCGGCCGCGACCTGGACTGCAACGCCCGGGGCGACCTCTGCCTGAAGGGGGACGCGGGCGGCGTCTGCGGCCGGGACTGCTGGCTCGACCCGTGCCCGGCGGGCTACGCCTGCACGCCGATATTCGCCCTGGACGGCGGCGGCAGCCCGCTCTGGAAGCAATGCCGGCCCTTGGCGTTCACCTGCGAGTGCACCGACGTCTCGGTCGGGCTCACCCGGCCGTGCAATTCTTCCAACGACGCCGGCCACTGCTTCGGGCACCACACCTGCCAGGCCGACGCGAGCTGGTCGGGCTGCGACGCCCCAGCGGCCTCGCGCGAGGTGTGCGACGGCCTCGACAACGACTGCAACGGCCTCGTCGACGACGACGACCCCGGCCTCGACCACTCGATGCTCCCCCCGGGGCCGCCGTACCCCGGTTGCCGGAAGGGCGACGGAGGTTCCTGCGTCGGCAAGTGGGAGTGCCTCGGCGCCGACGCCGGCTTCGGCTGGTTCTGTAGCGCGAAAGAGCCTGCGCCCGAGGAGTGCAACGCCCTCGACGACGACTGTAACGGAAGGGTGGACGAACCCTTCCTGACCGACGCCGGCCAGTACCTGTCGGTGCACGACTGCGGCGCCTGCGGCTACGACTGTGAGACGGCGGTGGCGCACCTGGCAGGGGGTGACGCCGGACCGCTCGACGGGGCGGTGGCGTGCGAGCTGCGCGGCAACTCGCCGACCTGCGTGCCCAAGGCGTGCGCGCCGGGCGCCTACCTCTACCCGCCGCCGGCGCCGGTGGAGTGCCAGGCCTCGGTGAGCTCGGCCTGCCGCCCGTGCACGTCGGACCCCGACTGCCAAGTGCCTTCCGACAAGTGCATCACGGTGGGGAACGACCCGGGCACCTACTGCGCCCAGGCCTGCGACGTCGCGGCGCCGTACCCGGGCTGCACCGGCGTTGTCGGTACCCAGGGGTGCTGCCCCACGGGCTACCTGTGCCAGGCCGCCTCGGGCGCGAAGCTGTGCCTGCCCTTGGGCGGCTCGTGCAGTTGTACCGCCCTCCGGGTAGGGGCGACCCGCTCGTGCTTCGTCAGCTCGGGCGCCCAGACCTGCGTCGGGCTGGAAACCTGCGGCGACGGCGGTAGCTGGAGCCTGTGCAGCACCGCGGCCACCACCACCGAGTTGTGCGACACCGCCGACAACAACTGCAACGGCAAGGTGGACGAGCCCTTCATCAACACCCAGGGCAGCGGCACCTACGACACCGACCTGCACTGCGGCGGCTGCCAGACCAGTTGCCCGGCCCTGTGGAGCCCCACCCTCCAGCACGCCATCGGCGGCTGCGACGCCGGCTCGGCCCTTCCACCCACCTGCCGAATCGTCGCCTGCACCGGCGAGGCCATCTCGGGCGGGGGCGAGTGCCAGCTCGACGGCGACTGCGGGCCGGGCAGGACTTGTCACCCCCGCTACCACCAGTGCGTGCACGCCTGCGGCACCGCGCTGGACTGCGGCGGAAACCCCTGCCTGAACGGGTACTGCTCCCTCTCCTGCACGTCCGACATTCAGTGCGGAGCCGGGTTCGGCCCGAGCTCGAAGTGCGTCGGCGCCCGGTGCAAGACGGACTACACCTTCGTCAACGCCGACAACGAACCGACCAACGGCTGCGAGTGTCCGAAGGTGCCGGGCGTGAAGGACGTGCCCGACCTGTATTCCGTCTACCCCGACGCCGGCTGGCCCTACGTCGACCGCGACTGCGACCTGGTCGACGGCGAGGCGGCGACCTCGCTCTTCGTCTGGTCGGGCAGCCCCTCGAGCCTGGGCACCCGGGCCAACCCCTACCGCACCCTGTCCGCGGCCATCGCCGCCTTCAAGCCGGCGGTGCATTCGGCGGTGCTGGTGGCGGCCGGCAGCTACGTCGAGTCGGTGGTGCTGGTGAACGGCGTGAAGCTGTACGGAGGCTACAGCCCCGACTTTTCCCGGCGCGACGTGGTGGCGTACCCCACCATCATCGAGGGCCCCGAGCCTTCCTTCACCACTCCGGGTTACCGGCGAGGCACCGTCAACGCCGAAGGCATCACCACCGACACCGTGTTCGCGGGCTTCACCGTCCGCGGCTATGACGTCACCTACCGGCCGCCGTCGGGCAGCCCCGGCAAGAGCTCGTTCGCCCTCTATGTGAAGGACTCGACCTCGGCGCTCACCCTGGCCAACAACCACGTCCTCGGCGGCCGGGGCGGCGACGCGGCGCCTGCGCAGCCGGGCGCCGCGGGCCAGAACGGCGGAAGCGGCCAGGGCGGGCAGAACTCGAAGGAATGCACCACCGCCTTCTGCACCACCGAGTCGCAGGCGGGCGGGGCCTCGGGCAACAACCCGGTCTGCCCGAGCGCGGTGGGCCACCCGGGAGCGGCGGCGGTCGGCAGCGCGGACCCGCAGGGCTACACTTCCTCCGCGAACGGCGACGGGCTGGGCGGCGCCAACGGCACCTACCAGCACTCGGCGCCGTCGCAGAGCACGCTGTGCAAGTACGACTGCACCGTGCCGGGCACCACCATGAACGGGGCCTCGGCCCAGAATGGCGCCGACGGCACCGCGCGCACGCCGGGCACCGGCTGCCTCGACGCGTCGGGCAAGCTGTTCGGCGACGAGTGGATTGCCGGCAGCGGTTCAGACGGCCTGCCCGGCACGGCCAGCCTCGGCGGGGGCGGCGGCGGCGCGGGCGGTTGCGTGTCAAACCAGATTGTCCCCGGCTGCGTGGTCGGCAACCGGGTCGGCGACCTGGGAGGCACGGGCGGCGGCGGCGGCGCGGGAGGTTGCGGCGGCGGGGCGGGAAAGGGCGGCGGTGGCGGGGGAGGCTCGTTCGCCATCTTCGTCGCCTACAGCGGGGTGGCGACCTCGTACCCGACGGTACGCGGCAACCTCGTCGAGACCGGAGCCGGAGGCTTCGGGGCCAACGGCGGTCCGGGCGGTTACGGCGGGCTGGGCGGCGCGGGCGGGGAGGGCGGCATCACCCAACTGCCCGCCTGGTGCGCGGGAGGCGGCGGCCACGGAGGCCGGGGAGGCAACGGCGGCGCCGGCAGCGGAGGAGGCGGCGGTTGCGGAGGGGTGGCCTACGGAATCGCGGGGCAAGGCATCTCGGCGGCGGGCTATTCCCTGTCGAACTACTTTCTCCCGGTGGCGCCGGCCGCGGGGGGCGGTGCCGGGGCCGGAGGCGCCTCACCCGCGGGAGCCCCCTTCGCAGGAGGCGCGGGGGCCGCCGGCCTGTCCGCCACGCAGCACAGCTTCTGAGCCATGCGAGCGACGACCTCAAAGAACGCATCAGGCTCCTCGAGCTCACCGCGAGCTCCGCTCACTACGAGCCCGAGCCCCGTCCCCCAACCGCCGTTCACCCCGAGCCCGTCGAGGGGCATCGAAGCGCCAAGCCTCTTCGCCGTCTCCGCCGCCGCGCTCTTCGCCCTCGCGGGCTGCGGGCGCACGCTCGCGTACCCTCCTTCTCCCCAGCCCTGCGTCTTCGACAGCGAGTGCCCAGCCGGCCTCCAGTGCGTGAACCACCAATGCCTGCTGGTCGCCGACGCCGGCACCTGGGACGCCGGCCACAAGCGCTTCGGCGAACCCTGCGCGGCCGACCTCGAATGCGACAGCGTGCGCTGCGTGGGCGGCCCGCGCGGCCCCTTCTGTACCGTCGACTGCGACGGCGGCTGCCCTTCGGCCTTCGTCTGCAAGCAGGTGCCGACGGCGCCCGACGGCGGCGCGTTGACCGGCCTGTGCGCGGTGGCGCAGCCCCTCTTGTGCGAAGGCTGCAAGACCGACCTCGACTGCGGGGCCAGCCGGGCCGACCGGTGCCTGACTTCAATCGGCGGCAGCTTCTGCGGCCAGGACTGCACCTACGCTTCCTGCCCATTGGGCACGGCGTGCGCCGGCGTGTCGGCCGGCGGCCGGCAGTGCCAGCCGGCGGGCAAGACGTGCGACTGCGTGCCCGAGAACTCCGGCATGCAGAAGGGCTGCCCGAGGTCGAATGACGCCGGCACCTGCTACGGCGCGCAGACCTGTCAGCCCGACGCCGGGTGGACACCGTGCACCGCGCCGGCGCCCGCCTTCGAGGTCTGCAACGGCCTCGACGACGACTGCGACGGCAAGATTGACGACACCATCTCGCCGCGCGCCTGCTCGCGGGCGAACGACGCAGGCACCTGCAAGGGCACCGAAACCTGCAACCTCGACGGCGGCTGGTTCTGTGACGCGCCCACCCCGGCCGTCGAGCGCTGCAACTACGTCGACGACGACTGCAACGGCAAGGTGGACGACGGCTTCGTCGACGGCCTGGGACGCTATGTCAAGGCGCAGCACTGCGGCGGTTGCGGCAACGACTGCGCGCTGCTGGTGCCCCACGCCACCACCACCACCTGCGCGGTCAACGACGCCGGGGCTCCCGGGTGCCGGGCCCTCGGTTGCCAGAGCGGCTGGTTCCTCTACGCCGACGCGGGCATCTGCCTCGAGCTGCCGAGCACCCTGTGCCGCCCGTGCCTCTTCGACGCCGACTGCGTGGGGCCGGGCAGCCGCTGCATCGACTTGAACCCGTTGAGCGACTCGGGCGTCGACGTGCCCGAGCGCGCGTGCGGCCGGGACTGCACGGCCGCGTCGCCGTACCCCGCCTGTCCCGCCGGCTATAGCTGCACTCCATTGGACGCAGGCGCTCAGTGCCTGCCAGTGACGCGCACCTGCAACTGCACGGTGGCGCACCTGGGGTCCAAGCGCTCGTGCCACGTCACCGCCGGAGTCCAAACCTGCAAGGGCTACGAGGGCTGCGCGCTGGACGCGGGCGTGCCGGCCTGGACGGTCTGCGACGTCGCTTCCTACAACCCCGAAATCTGCGACCTGGTGGACAACGACTGCGACACCCAGGTGGACGAAGGCTACCGGAACGCGTCGACCGGCAAGTACGACCAGGCGCAGAACTGCGGCTTCTGCAACAACGACTGCACCAAGTACTGGTCGCCGACGCTGGACCACACCTCGGGCGTCTGCGACGCGGCGCCGACGATGCCGGTCTGCAAGATGGGGCCGTGCACCACCGAGACGGTGGCGGGCGTGACTTACGAGTGGGTGGACGTGGACGGCGACTCGAACGACGGCTGCGAGTGCCGGAGGGTGCAGGGCAACCTCACCACCGACTTGCCCGACCGCGCGCCCGGGGTGGCGCCGGCCCCTTCCTACGTCGACCAGAACTGCGACGGCATCGACGGCGTCATCGGCGACGCGCTCTTCGTCTCGGCCGGAGCCTCGGCGAGCGGCACCGGCACCCGGGCCAGCCCGTTCAAGACGCTCGGCGCCGCGGTGGCGGCCTTCCCGGCCTCGGGGAAGAAGCACGTCCTCGTGACCGAGGGCACCTACCAGGAGAACGTCCGCCTGACCGCGGGGGTGCAGCTCTTCGGGGGGTACTCGTCCGACTTCAAGGCGCGCGACCCGCTGTTGCACGCCACCGTCCTCGAGGGCCAGGCTCCGACGGCGGCGGCGGTGGCGGCCATCGACATCGAGAACGTGGCGGTGGCGAGCCCGCAGACCGTCGTCTCGGGCTTCGTCATCCACGGCCAGGACGTCGCCGCCAGCACCCCCGACGGCCAGGACGGCGCCCCCACCTACGCGGTGTACGTGAAGGACTCCGGTGCCGGCGTGCAGTTGACGAACAACGAAATCGTCGCTGGGAGGGGCGGCAAGGGTGGGCGCGGGCTGACGGGCGGCCAGGGCTACGGCCGCCAGAGCTCGCTGTCGCTCAACGGAACCAGCGGCTTCGACAGCGGGCGAGTCGGCAGCATCTGCTCGGGCTTCTCGCAGGTGGGCGGAACCGGAGGCGTCAACTCCTTGTGCGCCACCGGCAATGCTCCGGCGGGTGGAGGCGTGGTGTGCCCGGTTTTCAACTGGGTGTCGGTGACGGGCGCGCAGGCGCAGTACACCACCACGGCCAACGGCAACGGGTTGGGCGGTTACGATTGGAGCTTTGACACGCAGAGCGGCACCTTCTGCGCCCACGCCACCGAGTCGGGCTTCCCGTCCAGCATTCAGGACCATGTGGGCCACGACGGCGCGGCGGGCGCCGACGGGTTGTCGGGTTCGGGGGGCGCGGGTGCTCCCGCTTCCGCGCGCCACGGCAGCTTCTTCGGGAGCCGCTGGGTGCGGGCGCCGTCCGGGGGAGGAGCCGGCAGCCTGGGTTCCGTCGCGAAGGGCGGCGGCGGCGGCGGCGCCGGAGGAGGGACGGCCCGGTATCCGACGGGGGGCTGCCTGTCCTACGAGTACGGCGCCACCGGCGGAGGGGGCGGCGCCGGAGCCTGCGGGGGCGGCGGCGGCCAGGCAGGGCGCGCCGGCGGAGCGTCCATCGCGGTGCTGGTGGTGTGGAGCGCGGTGTCGGCGCAGCAGCCGCTCATCCAGGGCAATCGCATTCAGCGGAACTTCGGCGGGGGCGGCGGCAACGGCGGCTTCGGCGGCGCGGGCGGCGTCGGCGGCGCCGGCGGCTTCGGGGGCAACACCACCACCTGGAGCGGCTCGGTGGGAGGCAAGGGCGGCGAAGGAGGCAACGGCGGAGCAGGGGGCGGCGGAGGCGGCGGCGCCGGAGGGCCT
>JAHFDQ010000420.1 GCA_023248915.1 Archangiaceae bacterium
ACCCTGTCAGCCCGATCCCGGGAGTCGTCGCCGCGCTCTTCGCCACCCCCGCCACCGTGACTTTCCACGACGCCACCGACTCCGCCTGCACGGGCACGCCGCTCACCACGCTATTGCTCGCCCCGGGGGCGAGCTTCCGCTTCGTGGGGAGCACCGCCGGCGACGCCGTCGTCACCGCCTCCAGCGGCGGCCTGGCGCCGGCGTCCCAAACCGAGACCTTCACCTCTGCCGGACCGGTGGCCCTGGCCTTCGCCACCGCGGCGCAGGTGGTGGGGGCAGGGGCCTGCTCGTCGCCCGTTGCCGTCGTGGCCCAGGACGCCAGCTCCGTGCCCGCCCCCGTTTCGGCGGCCACCGACCTCGCACTCGCGTTAGGCTCGCCGGACACCCTGTTCTTCTCCGACGCGGCGTGCGCCGTTGCGGTCACCGCCGTCACCGTAGCCGCGGGTAACACGTCGACAGTCTTCTATTTTCGCGACACGGCCGCGGGCTCGGCGACGTTGACCGTGGCCGCGGTGGGCCTCGCCGGCGCCTCTCAGGCCGAGACCGTCCTGGCCGGCCCCGCGGCGGCCGTCGCCGTCCTCAACTTTCCCTCGCCCACCCGGGCGGGCGAACAGCACTCCTTCGACGTCGCCGTCACCGACGCCTTTGGCAATGCCGCGGCCGGCTACGCAGGGACGTTGGCCTTCTCCTCCACTGACGCGACCGCGCTCGTGCCGGCCCCGCGGGCCTTCGCGCCGTCCGACCAGGGCCAACAGACTCTTCAGGCAACCTTCCTGTCCCCCGGCACCCACCAGCTCGTGGCCACCGACACGTCCGTCCCGACGCTCTCGGGCATGCAGGCCGGCATCGTCGTGACGCCCAACAGCGCGCCGCTCGTCGTTCGCGACGCCAACCTTCGCGGGGCGCTGGGCCGTCCGTATGCCTACAACGCCGCGGGCGCGGTGCGGGCCACGGGCGACTCGCCGATTTCCTTCGCCTCCTGCGCCGGGCAGGCGGATTTCCGGGTGGACGCCGACTCGGGCGCGGTGCGCTGGACGCCGGCCAGCGCTGGCGTGGTCAACCTCTGCGTGAAGGCGAAGAACGCCTCCGGCGAGGACTCCTACGCATTCGAGGTGGACGTCGCGACGAACGCGCCCGCGGGACTGGCTGCTTCCTTCAGCGCCGCTCCCGACGAGGGGCCCGCCCTGCTGACCGTGGGCTTCGACGGCTCGGCGTCGAGCGCGAGCCCCGGCGCGCTGCCGCTGTACTTCCGCTGGGCCTTCGGCGACGGCAGCTCGCCGGCCACCGGCGTCTTGGCGACTCGCGGCTACTTCCTGCCGGGTGGCTACCGGGCGCGGCTGGCCGTGTTGGACGCGTTCGGCACGCGGGCCGAGGCCGACGCAAAGGTGGCGGTGCTGGGCACCCGGGGTGGGCACCCCCCGTCAGCCCGCATCGTGGCAAGCGGGCTGCGCGGCGCCGATACGCTCACCGTGGACCTGTCCTGCGACTGCGCCGAGGGCTCTCTGCCGCTCGCCAGCTACCAGTGGGACCTGGGCGACGGCACCACCGCCTCCCTCCCGACGGCCCAGGTGACGCTGGTGCCGGGCCGCTACCACTTCTCCCTCACCGTGGTGGACGCCGCCGGGTTGCCCGCCCGAGACAAGGTCGAGGTGGTGGTGACGCAGGGCACCCGCGAGCCTCCCGAGTGCACCGCCGCGGCCAATCCGCCCGCGGGCCTGGCGCCCCTTTCCACCACCTGGACTGCCTTCGCGGCCTCGGCCGCCGGCAGCGTCGCCGCTCGCCAGTGGCAATTCACCCCCGGCGGCGCCCAAGGCGGGGCCCGCATCGCCGAGACGTACGGCACCCCGGGCCGAATCCTGGGCCGGCTCGAGGTGGCCGATGAGACGGGGTTGAAGTGCACCGACACGGTGGAAGTCGTCGTCACCGTTCCGGAGGGAGTGCCGCCGCGCATCGCCACCCTGCCCGCGCACACCGCCCAGTGCGGCGTGCCCTACCTCGTCTCGGCCACGCGCGCGGTGACGGCCGTCGGCGACGGCCCCTTTCAGTGGACGGCCGGCCCCGCGCCCAACGGCTTGGCCATCGACGCCTCCGACGGCACGGTGGCGTGGATTCCCGCGCCGGCCCAGCGCGGCCCGCAGGAAGTCACCTTGAAGGTGCAGACCGCCGCCGGAAGTGACGAGAAGTCCTTCACCGTCCAAGTCGAGTGCGGCCAGGACGTGTGGTTCGACACGCAATGTGGCTGTGGGTCTGGGCCCGGAAGCGCGACGTTGGCGGGAGCGCTCCTGGCTGCGTTCCGTCATCGCCGGCGCCGGAAGGGCGTCCGGGCGTAGTCCGCCGCGGGCCTCAGCGTGGCCGGCCATCCTCGAAGAACGCCCGGAACGCGTCCCGGTGCCCCAACCGCCGCATCTTGGGCAGGCTGGCCAGAAAGGCCCGACCGTAGGCCCGGCTGGTGACGCGCCGGTCCAACAGCGCCACCACCCCGCGGTCGGACCGGGTGCGGATGAGCCGGCCGAAGCCCTGCCGCAGCGCGATGGCCGCGTCGGGCACCTGGTACGCCGAGAACGGGTCTTCGCCTCGGGCGCGGTGCGCGTCGATGCGCGCCGCCACCAGCGGGTCTCCCGGCGAAGCAAACGGCAGCTTGTCGATGATGACGAGCGAGAGCGCCGCTCCCGGCACGTCCACCCCTTCCCAGAAGCTGTGCGCCGCGAACAGCACCGACGGCTCGGCGCGAAACGCGTCGAGGAGCGCCGCCTTCGGCCGTTCGCCCTGCAACAGCGCCCGGCACGCGAGTCTCGGCGCGGCCAGCCGGTGCACCGCTTCCATGTTCCTCAACGAGGTGAACAGCACGAACGCGCGCCCCCCCGTCACCTCGGCCAGCGCGACCACTTCGTCGGCCACCGCCCGGGGAAACTCGGGGTCATTCGGCTCGGGCAGATGGGTGGGCAGGTACAGGGCCGCCTGGCGCTCGAAGTCGAACGGCGATCCCACCGCCAGCGCGCGCACCCCCTCTCCCGCGAGCGACACCCCCATGCGCCGCGCGAAGAAGTCGAACTTCCCCTGGGCGGTGAGGGTGGCCGAGGTGAACACCACCGTGTCCACCGAACCGTACAGGCGCTTCTGCAGCTCGTCGGCCACCTCGATGGGAGCCGCCCGCAGGGAAAGCCCGCGGCCCCTCGGCTCTGCCCAGTAGACGTGGTTCTCGGCCGACGCCTCGAGGACGAAGCGGAGCTCTTCCGCCAGCTCGCCCGCGCGCCGCCGCACCGACACCAGCTCGGGCTCGTCGCCTCCCGCCGCCAGCGCCGCGAGGCCGGCGAGCGCCTCGCCGAACTGGTCCGCGGCTGCGGACAGCCGCGCCCCGGTCTCGGGAGTCAACCGCACCGCGCCTTCGTTGGCGGCCACCCCGAGCACCGCCGGGGCCGCGGTGAACAGCGCCTCGGCGCGGGCGCGCACCGTCAGCGCCAGCGCCGACAGCATGCCCGACCGCTCGTCGCTGGGGGGCAGGGCGGAGAGCGCGTCGGTCGCCAGGTCGTCCACCCGGAAGCTCGACACCTGCACGCCGAAATAGTCGGTCGCCACGTCTTCCAGCGCGTGCGCCTCGTCGAAGACGACCGCCTCGTACCGGGGCAGCACCGCCGCCCCGTCCGCGCCCGGGCGAGACTTGAGCGCCAGGTCGGCGAAGAAGAGGTGGTGGTTCACCACCAGCACGTCTGCGTTCTCCGCCCGCCGCCGCGCCCGGGTGACGAAGCAGGGCTCGAACAGCGGGCAGCGGCTGCCGAGGCAGGTTTCCGAGGTGGTGGACAGTTGCCGCCAGGCGGCGAAGGCGTCGGGCAGGTCGGCCTCGGCGCGGTCTCCTGTCTGCGTGCCGAGCGCCCAGTCGCGCAACCCCGGCCATAGCGCGGCCTCTTCGCGCGTAGCGAAGGCCGGGCTCTTGTCGAAGGCCTCGAAGCGGTGAGCGCACAGGTAATTGTTCCGCCCCTTCAGGTAGGCGGCCTCGAAGGGCAACCCCACGGTGTCGCGCAGCAGGGGAATGTCCTTCTGGAACACCTGGTCCTGCAGAGTCTTGGTGGCCGTCGACACCACCACCTTCCGCCCCGACAAGGCCGCCGGCACCAGGTAGGCGAGCGTCTTGCCCGTGCCGGTGCCGGCCTCGGCCAAGAGCGTGCCGCGCGTTTCGAGCACCCGCTCGATCTCGCGCGCCAGCTCGAGCTGGCTGGGCCGGTGCTCGTACCCCGGCAGCGCCTTCGAGAGCTCGCCTCCGGGACCGAGCAGGCCCGCTGCGTCGTGCCGCGGGCTCACCTCGGCCCGAGCGACTGAAATACGTAGGCCACCAGCCCGCCCATGATGAGCGCGAAGAAGATGAACGCGGCCGCCAGCCCCCAGCGCGCGCCTCCCCCACCCCGGGTCCGCTCGGTGGGAGCGACCGCCGCGCCGTGCGCCGTCGCCAACCGCACCACCTCGTCGCGGCCGTGCATCGCGATGGGGTCTTCCGGGCAGGCCGCCAGCCGCAGGCGGTACAGCCGCCCCACCGCCGCCAGCTCTCCCCGCGCCACCGCCTCGCGCACCAGTTGCTCGTGGAGGCCGGCGTCGCCCCACTCGGCCAAGAGGCCCGTCCAGCGGTCGGCCAACCCGGGCGTGGGCACCAGGGCTTCGGGCTCGTACAAGTCGTAGGTGAGCCCGCAGGACGGGCAGGACTGGGCGGACTCGGGGCGGGGCGCCACGCACTTCGGACAACGGCCGGGTGGTACCCCGAAGGGGTCGCCCGACTCGGCCACCTCGGCCGCGAGGCGGATACCCTCGCTCGTGCCGGGTCGCAGTTGGACGACGTTGGGGCCAGCGGCGCTGGCGGGCCGGGGCGGGGGCGCGGCGACCGGCGCGGCGAACGGCGCGCTGTCGGGGCCTGCCCGGCTCTCTTCGCCGCAGCGCAGGCAGCGCAGCACCAGCGTGCCCGCGTCGATTCGAAACGCGCTCACCTCGACCAGGCGGTCGCAGCCCGGGCAGACGTACTTCATGGGCTCCCCGGGGTGATGGGCACGGGCATCACGCAGATTATGAACGCGACCAGGCAAAGCAGGGAGACGACTTTGCGCGAGGGGCTCAGCGGCTCGTCCGGCGCGACGACCGGAGGGTGCCGGAAGCCGACGACGGCCGCGGTGACTATCAGCCACAACAGCCACCCGACGGTGGCGAAGACGCACAACAGGGCCATCGCCGCAGACACGCCCAACCCCACCCACCGGGCCCGCGCGCCGAAGACCGCGTGGGTGACGTGGCCGCCGTCGAGCTGACCGATGGGCATCAGGTTCAGCATCGTGACGAGCAGGCCGAACCAGCCGGCGACCACCGTCGGGTGGATGAAGACCTCCTTGCCCGCGGGCAGCGCGCCCAGCACCAGGCGCTCCAGTCCCAGCATCAGCAGGCTGTCGCCGAACTCGGTGGCCGACCGCGCCGCGACAGCCAACTCTGGCGCTGGAAGTCCGGCCAGCTTCGCCTCGGCGAAGCGCACCAGCTCGGGCACCAGCACCCACAGCGACGACGCGCCGAAGAAGGCGGTCGAAGCCGGTGGCGCCACGTCCACCCGCGAGTGCCAGAGCCCCCAGAGGATGATGGGCACCGCCAC
>JAHFDQ010000421.1 GCA_023248915.1 Archangiaceae bacterium
TAGGCGAACCCCGACGAGCCCACCCGTTCCTGGGCCAGCATGCGGTCGAGCTCGCCCAGGGAAACTTCCGCGGCGACGTACCCCTTGACCGGGTCTCCGATGGGGAAGGCCAGCGTCAACGCCGGCTCGGCGGTGGCGCCCGAGTAGCTCACTTCCGAGTACTTCACCGTCGCCAACCCCGACAAGAGCGCCGCCGCCCGCGCCTCGTGCTGGGCGACCGCGGTCGGGGGAATGTCCTGCACCGCGAAGGCCTGCAGGCCCGGCACCCGCGCGCCCTTGTCGTCGAACACCGTCAGCACCGAGACGTCCCGGCGCTGGTTCAGCACCGCCGCCAGGTGCGACCGCTGCTCGGCGGCGGGCAGGAGGAAGAAGCCGGGAATGCGGGCCAGGCCGGTCACGGCGCGGCTGGGCTCGTTCAGCACGTTCTCGGTCTTCAGGCGAAGCTGCTTCACCCGTTCCTGGGCCAATTCCTGCGCGTCGCGGATGAGCAGCTCGCGGGTGCGGGACACCGACGTCCAGCCCACCATCGCAGTGGGCACGATGCTCGCGACGAGCATCACCGCCACCAGGAGCCGGAAGAGCTTCACGGGGCCGTCACTTCCAACTTGTAGTGCCCACGTCGAGGCGCAAGGGTTCGTCGAGCAGCAGGAAGGCGCGAAGTGGCGCCGCGTCTCCCAGGTCGCCCTTGCCGAACGCGGCTCGCACCGTCCACTGGTAGCTGCCCGCCGGGAGCGCCGGCAGCACCGTCCGGGGGCTCGCCGCCCGCCAGCGGGTGGGCTTGCCCGGCGCGGGCGGAGTCACTTCCACCTCGTAGCCCTTCGAGCCCGGCACCTCGGACCAACTGAGGGCGATGGGGACGTTCCGGCCCGAGTCGGTCTGCTTCAGCTTGGCGCCCTCTTCGGGCGCCGCGAGCAGTGGAGCGTCGTGCGCGGGCTCGGGAGCGGCCGGGGCCTTGCCCTTCTCGACCTTCACTTCCTGGCCGGCGTAGACGCGCTGGGCGGTGCCCTCGGCTTCGACTCGCACCGCCTTGCCCGACCGCGACGTCACCTTGGTGCCTCCCGCCGGGTCGACCGCCACCGCGAAGCGGGTCGGTTCTTTCGCCTTGGTGGACACGAGCTGCCAGGCCTCATCGGCGGCCTTGGCGGCCTCGGGATAGCGGGCCTGGTTGAAAAGGGCCTGGGCTTCCTTGAGCCGGGTGGTGGCCTGGGCGCGCGTCTCGGCGCCGGCCTCGGTCTGGCGCACCGCGTTCTGGGCGGCCGCGCAGGCCGACTGGGCCAGCGTCCGGTCGGGGCCCGGCAGGCGCAGGGCGGCGCCCGGCACCAGGGCCACGCCGCCGTCGGGGCCGGCGTTCAGCGCGACCAGCTCGGCGGCGGCCTTTTCGTCCCCCAGGGTGCGCTTGGCCACCTTCGCCAGGGTGTCGCCCTGGCGAACGACTTCGGGCGCGAGCGGGGCGGCGGTCCCGCCGTCGGCGGCGAGGAGCAGGCAGAGGGCGAGCTGCGGGGCGAGCATCACTGGAAGACGATCTCCCTTCCCGCGCGCACCGTGGCCGAGGGCGTCGAAACGGTGAGCGACTGCTTGGTGGGGTCGTCGAGCTCGGCGGCCACTTTGCCTTTCAAGATGGTCAGGTCGGTCCTTTCCTGGCCCGGGCGGGGCTGCGTCTCAGCGATGGACAAGAGCGCGTCTTCCCCGATGCTGGCGGACGAGCCGAAGGCGAAGTCTATCTGCGCCGACGCGCCGGCGGCGGTGCGCACCTTGTCGTTCTCGTGCAGCTCGAACCCGGCGGTGGCCGGAACCCAGTCGTCTCCGGCGCCTCGCTTCACCTTCACGTCGCCGGTCACCTGCCGCACCCGGGCCTTGGGCGGGACGGCGGGCCTGGCCGCGGCGGACGGAGGGGTCGCCCGCGCCTCGTTGGCGTCCGGAGTGCAGGCGGCGGCGCCCGCGGCGCAGGCGAGCGCCAGGAGCAGGGAAGCGAGAGGTCTCAACGGCCCCGTAGTGTAACGGAAGGCCGTCACAGTCGCCGGTGGCTCAGGGCAGGTAGGTTTCTGCGCACCCGCGCCACCAGCGCGGCGTCGTAGGGGGCGATCGCCACCCCCTCGCCCTCAGAGGCACGGGACGTCACCAGCCCCCAGGGGTCGACCACCATCGCGTGGCCAAAGGTTTGTCGCTTGTCCGAGTGTTTGCCCACCTGAGCCGGGGCGAGCACGTAGGCCAGGTTCTCGATGGCCCGCGCCCTCAACAGCACCTCCCAGTGATCTTTCCCCGTCATCAGGGTGAAGGCTGCCGGCACGGTGAGCAGGGTGGCTCCGGCCGCGGAGTGGCGCCGGTACAGCTCGGGGAAGCGCAAGTCGTAGCAGACCGACAGGCCCACCCTGACACCCGCCGCCTCGGCCGACACCGCCTCGGTCCCCGGGGCGACCGCGGCCGACTCGCGGTAGGAAGCGCCATCTCCGACGTCCACGTCGAAGAGGTGGATTTTCCGGTAGGCGGCCAGCCTCGCCCCGTCGGGCCCGAAGAGGCAGCTGGTGTTGTACAGCCGGCCGCCGGGGGCTCCTTGTTCGAGCACCGAGCCGGCGAGCAGGCAGACTTTCAGCTCGCGGGCGAGCCCGGCCAGGCGAGTCAGCGTGGGCCCGTCGAGCGCCTCCGCGGCCGAAGCCCGGTCGGCCTCGGGGCCGAACCAGGCGAAGTTTTCGGGCAGGCCGACCAGGCCAGCCCCTCGGGAAGCGGCCTCGCGGATCAGCCGGTCGGCGGCGGCCAGGTTGGCCGCCTTGTCGGCGCCGGACGTCATCTGCACCGCGGCGAGCAAGAGCATGGGGGGCCTCATACCAGCGGAAATAGGGTGTTAGCACCCGGCGTTTTGCATCGGCGGACCCGCGGCAGGGCCGCTTTACTCGAAGGGCCGGGGTGTAGTAGGAGCGCAGCCGACATTTTTCGGAAGGTCTTCGAAAAGTGGGCCGAGTGCCCGCTTTTTGTTTTTTTGGGGTCGGAAAACGCCGATGGCAGTCGAGAAACAGAACGTCGGGCAGCGGGCGGCCGAGGTGGCCGGTCCCATCGTCGCGGCCGAGGGCTTCGAGCTGGTCGACGCCGAGTTCGTCCACGAGCGCGAGGGCTGGGTGCTGCGCCTGTTCATCGACAAACCCGGCGGGGTCGGCCTGGAAGACTGCCAAAAGGCCTCGCGCGCGGTCGAGATGGCGCTCGACGTCGAGGAAGTGGTGCCGCACGAGTACCACCTCGAAGTCTCGAGCCCCGGCCTGAACCGGCCGCTGACCAAGCCCGACCACTTCCAGAAGGCCCTGGGCAAGAAGGTCAAAGTGAAGACCTACGCGCCTTTGGGCGACGGGCCCACCCCCCGGAAGAGCTTCTCGGGGATTCTGCAGGGCCTCGACGGCGACGCCGTCACGGTCGAAGTCGAAGGCGCCGGCGCGTTCCGCATTCCCTTGAAGGACATCGCCAAGGCGAACCTCGAGTACGAGTTCTGACAGGAGAGCACCATGGCCGCGCCCGCCACTCCCACCGTTAACCTCAACATGGTCCTCGACCAGGTCGCCAAGGACAAGGGCATCGAACGCCCGGTGCTCGTCGCCACGCTCGAAGACGCGATGAAGACCGCGGCCAAGAAGCACTTCGGCCAGGACCGCAACCTCGAGGCCAAGTACGAGACCGACAAGGGCGTGGTCGAGCTGTTCCAGGCCATCACCGTCGTCGCCGAGGTGAGCGACCCGGTGCAGGCGGTGAACCAGCTCGTCCTCGTAGAGGCCCGGAAGAAGGGCATGGAAGTCGAGGCCGGCGACGAGCTGGTATTCCAGATCTTCTACCGCGACGAAGACGCCGCCGAGGCCAAGGCCCAGGACGACCAGTACGGCGACATCTTGAAGCTGAAGACGTTCCGCCACGGCTTCGGCCGCATCGCGGCGCAGACGGCCAAGCAGGTCATCCTCCAGCGCACCCGCGACGCCGAGCGCGAGAACGTCTACAACGAGTACAAAGACCGCAAGAACGAGATCGTCACCGGCATCGCCCGGCGGTTCGAGCGCGGGAACATCATCGTCGACCTGGGCCGCGCCGAGGCGGTGCTGCCGGTGCGCGAGCAGGTGCCGCGCGAAACCTACCGGGCGGGCGACCGGGTGCAGGCCTTCGTCATCGACGTGCTGCGCGAGTCGAAGGGGCCGCAGATTCTCTTGTCGCGCGCGTCGGTCAACCTCTTGACCAAGCTGTTCGAGATGGAAGTCCCCGAGATCGCCGAGGGCATCGTGGTGATCGAGGCGGCGGCCCGCGAACCGGGCGGCCGGGCGAAGATCGCCGTGTCGTCGCGTGATTCCGACGTCGACCCGGTGGGCGCCTGCGTCGGCATGAAGGGCAGCCGGGTGCAGGCGGTGGTGCAAGAGCTTCGCGGCGAGAAGATCGACATCGTCCCCTTCGACGAAGACCCGGCGCGCTTCGTCTGCTCGGCCCTGGCTCCGGCCGAGGTCAGCCGCGTCATCATCGACGAGGCCAACCACGCCATGGAGCTGATCGTCCCCGACGACCAGCTCTCGCTCGCCATCGGCAGGCGCGGCCAGAACGTGCGGCTGGCGGCCCAGCTGTCCGGCTGGAAGCTCGACATCAACAGCGAGACCCAGGTGAAGGAGATGCGCGAGTTCGCCAACCGGTCGCTGGGGGCGCTGCCGGGGACGAACGAGATGCTGATCGAGACGCTCTACGCCCACGGCTTCCGCCAGGCGCGGGCGGTGGCCGAGGCGGCCCCCGAGGTGCTGGCGCAGATTCCGGGCCTCGACCCGGCCCGCATTCCGGCGATGCAGGAAAAGGCCCGCTCGCAGATGGTGGACGACGCGGCCGAGCTGGCCCGCCTGTCGGCCGAGCGCGAAGAGGCGCAGCGCATCGAGGCCCGCCGCCACCCGGACGAGCTGACTCAGGCCGAGCGGCTCGCGCGCGTGCGCGGTGTCGGCGAGAAGACAATCGAACAGCTCGGCATGGCCGGGTACAACACGGTCGAAGACATCGCCAACGAGAAGGACATCGCGAAGCTGGGCGACTCTCCGGGTATCGGCATCAAGAAGGCCCGGCAGATCAAGAGCGCCGCCGAAGGCTACCTCCTCGAGGAAGCCAAGCTGCGCGCCGAGCTCAACGCCGAGCGGGGCCTGACCGCCCCGCCCGCGGCGCCCCCGGCCGCGCCGCCGGTCGCCCGCGGCGAGGCGAAGGCATGAGGTGAAGCGTGGAGTTGCAGGGCACCGGGGCAAGGCCTGAAAGAACCTGCCTCGGGTGTGGAAAGAAGCGACCGAAGCGGTCGCTGCACCGGCTGGTTCTCGACGAGCAGGGCCAACCGATGTTGGACACTCCGCAGACCGCCCCTGGCAGGGGGGCGTACCTCTGCGGAATTGGCTGCCTGAAGGCAGCGGCCAAGCGGAGGGCGTTCCAGCGCGCCTTTCGCGGCAAAGTTCAAACGCTGGAAACGACGCGCTTGGAGGCAGTCCTGCAGCCAGCCCTTCCGTAGCGGATGTGTTTCAAGTACACGGGAAACCTTTCGAAGGGTCGTCTATGTCCAAGAAGCGCGTTCATGAAATCGCCAAGGAGCTCAAGGGTCACGGCATCGAGCTCGACAACAAGGAAGTGGTGACCGAG
>JAHFDQ010000422.1 GCA_023248915.1 Archangiaceae bacterium
GGGGGCGAGAGCCGTCTCGTCGAGATTCACGGGCCCGAGCTGGGCAAGAAGTTCATCCTCAACGACGACGAGTTCACCATCGGCCGTGACGTGAAGAACAACATCGTCATCGACCTGGACAACGTCTCGCGGCGCCACGCGAAGATTTCCACGCGGCAGGGCAAGTCGTTCGTTGCCGACCTGGGGTCGACCAACGGCACCTACCTGAACGACCAGGAAGTGCTCGAAGAGACGGCGCTGCGCACCGGCGACTACGTCAAGGTCGGCGGGTCGATCTTCAAGTTCCTCTCGGGCGGGAACATCGAGACCCTGTACCACGAGGAAATCTACCAGCTCACCATCGTCGACGGCCTGACCCAGGTGAACAACAAGAGGTACTTCCTCGAGTTCCTCGAGCGCGAGATGGGGCGCTGCCACCGGTACAACCGCTCGCTGTCGATGATCATGTTCGACATCGACCACTTCAAGAAGATCAACGACGTGAACGGCCACCTTGCAGGCGACTACGTGCTGCGCGAGCTGGCCGGCAACGTCAAGCAGCGGGTGCGGAAGGAAGAGTGCTTCGCGCGGTACGGCGGGGAAGAGTTCGCGGTGGTGATGCCCGAGGCGGGCGCCGAGAACGCCCGGCGCTTCGCCGAGAAGATCCGCAAGCTGATCGAAGACCACCTCTTCGAGTTCGAGGGCAAGGACATCTCGGTGACGGTGTCGCTCGGCGTCGCCGACATGACCGGCGACATGACCGAACCGCTCCAGTTCATCAAGCTGGCCGACGCCAACCTGTACAAGGCGAAGAAGAGCGGGCGAAACAAGGTGGTCGGTTAGGCCGGCCCGCGCGCCTCCGTGGCGAAGCCGCCGAGATCAGGGTTGGGCCGGGGCCTGCTCGTGCTGGGCGGGTTGCTGCTGCTCGGGTTCAGCTTCGGGTACTCGAGGTTGCCCCGGCCGTCCGACCCTCGCATCGAGGCCTCGCTCGGCGCAGTGGGCGTCGAGACCGGCGGCTCGTACGCGTGGATTCTGCGCACCGCGCACGGGGCGGCGCTGGTCGACTGCGGCGCCGACTCGCGTGGCGGCGCCATCGTCGCCGAGCTTTCGCGCGAGGGGCTTTCGCCCGCCGACGTGCACACAGTGCTGTTGACCCACGGCCACCGCGACCACTGGGCCGCGTGCGCGCTCTTCCCCCAGGCCAAGGTCCGCGTCGGGCCTGGGGAAGGCGCCTACTTGAGAGGCGAGAAGAGGTTCTCTTCCCTGGCGGTGCTCGGCGAACACCTCTACCCCGGGCTGACCCTGCCGGCCCGGCTCTCCGAGCTGGCGGACGGAGAGACGCTCGACGTCGACGGTGAGGCGATTCGGGTGGTCGCCGTGCCCGGCCATACCCCGGGCAGCGTCGCCTTCCTCTGGAAGGATCTGCTGTTCACCGGAGATGCGCTGTTGCGCCAGGGCAAGGGCGTCGGCCCGGCGCCGACGTTCCTATCCGAGGACGCGGACCTGGCGCGGGCTTCCTTGCGCCGGCTGGTCGCGCTGCCCTTCACCCGAATTGCCGACGGCCATACCGGCGTCACCGAGGACGCGCGGCAGAAGCTCGAGCGCGCGCTGCGCTGACCGGGCGGGCGGCTGCTGTTGGCTGCGCAACCGCGCGGACTGCGCTCACACGGCGGGCGGTCCGCTCACCTGGGCCGCGCCGAGAAGCGCCGAAGCGCGGACTGGGCGCGCCGGCCCTCGGGCTCGATCTCGAAGCCGGCGGCCTCGACCGCCGCTTCGGTTCGGCGGTTGGGGAAACAG
This sequence comes from Archangiaceae bacterium, assembly GCA_023248915.1. GTDB lineage: Bacteria > Myxococcota > Myxococcia > Myxococcales > Myxococcaceae > JAHFDQ01. The sequence continues at coordinate 1,777 of JAHFDQ010000422.1, forward strand.
CCTCCCGCGGCCCAGGTCCAGACAGGCTGGATGAGGTCGAGCAGCCACCCTCCCAGCCGGTGCGTCGAGCGCACGTGCTCGACCATGCGGAGCCGGCCCCCGGGGGCGAGCACCCGCTTCACCTCGGCCAGCCCGACGCCCGGGTCGCGCACGCTGCAGAACACCAGGGAACTGACGACCGTGTCGAAGACGCCGCTTCGAAAGGGCAGCGCCTCGGCGCTCGCGCACACCAGGGGCGTGCCCGGCGCTCGGCGCTTCGCCCGGAGCGTGGCTCCCGGGTCCAGCTCGACGCCAACCAGCTTCGTGCCTTCCGGGTACAGCGGGAGGTTGCGGCCGGTGCCCGCGCCCACCTCGAGGGTGCGCCCGCGGACACCCGAGACCAGCCAACGCCTCCACCGGGCGAGCCCGAACAGCTCGACCACCGACATGAACGCGTCGTACAGCCAGGGTATCTGCTCGAGCCCGCGCACGGGCTGGGAGTAACCGCCCCCGACCGCCTCGCGCAAGCGCGCTCTTTACTTCGCCGCGCCGAGGGTGCTTCGGTGCCGGGCGCGTGATTGCCCTGCTTTCCCTTTGGACCTGGTTCGAGATCGCGCTCTTGTCCCTGGTGGGGTTCGCGGCGCAGTTGCTGCTCGCGGTCACCTTGCCGTTCGACCGGCGACGGGCGGTGGTGGGTCGGGCGTTTCGACTGGTCGGAGTGACGGCCTGCAAGCTCAGCCCTCTGTGGAGATTCGGAGTGCAGGGCGCCGTGCCGGCACGGTCTCCGGGGCGGACGGTGGTGGTGAGCAACCACGAGTCGCAGGCCGACCCGTTCCTCATCGCTCATCTGCCGTGGGAGATGAAGTGGCTGTCCAAGGCGTCGATGTTCCGCGTGCCGGTCGTGGGCTGGAGCATGTGGCTGGCAGGGGACATCGCGCTCGAGCGCGGCCGGGCGGACTCGACCCGCAAGGCCATGGCGCGCTGCGCGCGGTGGCTGGCTCGGGGAATGCCGGTGATGATTTTTCCGGAGGGCACGCGCTCGACCTCGGATGAACTCCTGCCGTTCAAGGACGGCGCGTTTCGGCTGGCGATCGATTCTGGCGCCGACCTGTTGCCCATCGCCGTGCGCGGCACCCAACGGGCCTTGCCCAAACACGCTTGGCGGTTGGGTCGGGCGAAAGCGCTGGTCGCCGTCGGAACGCCCATCTCGACGCAGGGCATGGGTTCTGCCGACGTCGAGAGGCTGAAGGCGCTGGCGCTGGCGCAGATCGAGTCGCTGAGGGCGACGCTCGGCCCGCTCGTCGCGAGCGGGTGATGCCCCGGCGAGTTGGGCAGTTGGCCTGAACCGACTCCCGCGGCCGCGCCTTCGTCAGTGGGCGGCGTGTCGGTCCTACTACCGTATGGCTCCGTGCGACGCATCGCCTTGGGCAGGTATGGGGGAGCCACTGTCCGACGAACGAGGTCCGCCCGGTCGGGTCGCTTGAATAGGTGCCCTGTTTTAGCCGAGATTTTTCTCGGAAATCCGGCCAGAGTGGGCTCGCAACTGCCCGATTTCAGGCCGTTCCGACTTCGCGAAGCACCGAATTCCCGAGAAAAATCTCGGCTAAAACAGGGCCCCTTTGAGAAGCGGGGGGCACAGTGCGCTGAGTTCCGCCCTGAAGCTCACCGTCGATTTCATGCAACAGGCCCGGGGTCGCTTCGTCCTGTTCGGCATGGGCTCTTCAACTCTTCACGCGACCTTCGTCGCTGCCGCGCTCGCTGTGCTAACTGCCTCATGCGGTATTTCTCCGCCATGTGGGCCATCGACATGCTTCGGCTGCTGCTCGGCGCGCGGTGAGTGCGAGACTGGCACCCTGGCGTCGGCGTGCGGAAGCGGCGGTCGCGCCTGTGCCATGTGCGCGACTGGACTCCAGTGCTCGCCCGCCGTGGGTACATGCACTCAGCCGTTCTTCGGCGGAGGTGGCGGTGGCAGCGGAGGCGGAGGCGGAGGCGGAGGCGGCGGAGGCGGCGGTGGCGGTGGCGGCGGTGGCGGCGGCGGCGGTGGTGGCGGAGGAGGCGGAGGAGGCGGAGGAGGCGGAGGAGGTGGCGGCGGCGCGGTGCAGTGCGCTGCATTGACGGTTCCGGTTACGGCGACCCGCCGCGCGTTCTACGCGATGAGCGCAACCAGCGAGACCACGTACTCGGTGCGCGAGTGGACCGACACCACCGGGCGCAACCTGCTCACGGTGCAGTTCGAGTGGTCGATGGCGAGCACCCCCCTTCTGTTCCCTGTCGTGGCCACAGTGAGCAGCGGCCAAACCGCCAGTTGGGTGGTGATGTTCTTCTGGACCGGTTGCTCCGCGGACCTGTCGACGTGCAAGAAGCAGTACCTCGTCTACAACGGAGTCATTACCGTCGGCAGCGCGAGCCGCGCGCCGCTTGGCTCCATCGCGGCGAGTAGCGACGCGTTGTCTTTGCAGGAGACCGACTCGGACAACTACGTGCTCCCAGGCACCTGCCTGGCTATCGGGCCCCTCGACTGGGGAGCCACCTACGCCTGTCGTTCCGATGGCGACACCTGCGCGTCGGCCTCGGACTGCTGTACCAACAGCTGCCAGGCCGGCATCTGCGGAGGGCTCTCGTGCAACGCCGACGGGTTCTCCTGCACCAGCCCCGCGCAGTGCTGTTCCGGGCAGTGCAGTAGTGGCGCCTGTGGAGCTCCCGCGTGCAAGTCGGACGGCAACTCGTGCACTAGCGCCCCGCAGTGCTGCACCGGGCTGTGCAGCAGCGGCGTTTGCGGAGCGCCCGTCTGCAGGTCCGACGGCCTCTACTGCACCAGCGCCTCGCAATGCTGCTCCTCGCTATGCAGCAGCGGTGTCTGTGGCGCGCCCGCGTGCAAGGCCGACGGCTACTCCTGCACCAGCGCCTCGCAGTGCTGCACCGGGATGTGCAGCAGCGGTGTTTGCGGAGCGCCCGCCTGCAAGACCGACGGCTACTCGTGCACCAGTGCCTCGCAATGTTGCTCGTCGCAGTGCAGCAGCGGCGTTTGCGGAGCGCCCGCTTGCAAGTCGGACGGCTACTCGTGCACCAGCGCCTCGCAGTGCTGCAGCTACTCATGCAGCAGCGGCGTCTGCGGAACCGGGACGACGAGCTGCAATCCGGTCTCCAACACCGGCTGCTCATCGGGGAACGAGTGCATTCTGTCGAGCTCTGAGACCGTCACCTGCGCGATCGCGGGCTACGGCACTGAGGGCGACACTTGCTCGGCTTTCGTGACGTGCGCGGGCGGGTACGGCTGCTTCGCAGGCACCTGCCGGAAGATCTGTCGCAAGTCGACCGGCGCCGGCTGCTCGTCAGGCTCAGTGTGCACAGGCGTGACCGGGTGGACGACCTACGGGGCTTGCAGTTGACCGGTGCCAGGGTCTGGGGGCTGGGAACTGCCCCTGCCAGGGAGCCACCCCGAGCTTGCGGCTGTCGACGCGCGCCATCCGACTGACCTTGAGTCGACTCTCGAAACCGACTTCTCGTCACTGGACGCCGCGTTGGGCCTACGGCAGCAGGCCGCTTGGACGCGCGAAGGTGGTCCGATGGTAGGACCAGTCGCAAAGACTGTTCCAACGGCTGGTCCTACCATCGGACCACTCTGTCGTTCGCGTATCCCTGGTCGGCTCGAGTGGCCGAAGGATCAGCACAGGGAACGCGAATCCCCTCCCTGCGCTGCAGCGAGGCGTGCGCATCGGGGGCAAGTGGCGTGAAGCGTGCCGCAGACGGCAAGATGGATGCGTGTGGGCCAAGCTCGGACAAGCCGCAGCAGAGGTGTATGGCACCTGGGCACTACTCCTGCTGATGGGCTGTTTCGGCATTCATTTCCTGGTTGT
>JAHFDQ010000079.1 GCA_023248915.1 Archangiaceae bacterium
CTTTCGGGTGGGACTGTTGGTCCTCGCCTCGGGGGTGTTTCTCTTCATCTTCCTGACCTTCGTGAAGAAGGGCGGCCTGTCCGAGCGCGAGGCGCTGACCGTCTACGCCTACTTCCGCGACGCCTCGGGGCTGGGCAAGAAGAGCCGGGTGCAGATCGCCGGCATTCCGGTGGGCGAGATCGGCGAGATTGTCCTGGAGGGCACCCGCGCCAAGGTGTACCTGCGCATCCGCCGTGACGTGGGGCTGCGCCAGGACGCGTCGTTGACCAAGCGCAGCGAGTCGCTGCTCGGCGACTACATGCTCGACCTGTACCCGGGCAGCGACGCCGCGCCCCCGATGGGCGACGACGGGCAGATCAAGAAGGTCGTCGACGCCCAGGGCATGGAAGCGATCTTCAGCTCGCTGACGGCGATCACCGGCGACATCCAGCAGGTCACCTCGTCGCTCAGGTCGGTGCTCGGCGGAGAGAAGGGCGCCGGGTCGCTGCAGGCGATCGTCGAGAACCTCATCAAGCTGTCCGAGAGCGTCGAGACCACGGTGCGCGACAGCGCCGAGAAGCTGGCCGGCATCTTGAAGAACTTCGAGGGCGTCTCGGAAGACGTGCGCGGGCTGACCCAGGGCCAGCAGGGGACCGTGCGCGACATCGTGCAGAACATCGACTTCATCACCAAGGACACCCGCGAGGTGCTCGGCACGGTGAAGAAGGTGCTGGGCAGCGGCGAGGGCGAGTTCAAGGAATCGGTCGCCAGCCTGAAGCAGACGCTCGAACATCTCGACGGCACGTTGAAGAACCTCGAGGAGGTCAGCCAGAAGGTGAAGGAAGGCAAGGGCGCCGCCGGGGTGCTGCTGGCGGACGAACGGGTGGGGCAGCGGCTTTCCGAGACGCTCGACGACGTGTCGGACTTCGCGTCGCGCCTGACCGGCCTCGAGGCCGAGGTGGGCATCAAGAGCGAGTACCTCTTGGCCCAGGGCGCGGCGAAGAACACGCTGGGCATTCGCCTCATCCCCAAGCCCGACAAGTACTACCTGTTGGAGTTCGTCGACGACCCGCGCGGCACCGTGGAAACCATCTACGTGCAGTCGAACCCGCCGGTTTCGGGCAGCCCGACGACGCAGAAGCAGACGGTCACCAAGGACACCCTCAAGTTCAGCGCCCAGTTCGCCAAGCGCTACTACTTCGCCACCTTGCGGTTCGGCATCATCGAATCGACCGGCGGCATCGGCGCGGACTTCGCCTTCATCGGCGACTCGCTGACGCTGAAGCTCGACGCGTTCAACTTCTCGGTCGACCAGCTCGTCTACCCGCGCCTCAGGGCGTCGATGCGCCTCGTCATCTACGAGCATGTCTTCGTGAACGCCGGCGTGGACGACATCTTGAACCGCCCGGTGCGCGACGAGCTGTCGGGCCGGCTGGTGGCCGGGCGCGACCTCTTCTTCGGCGCCGGCATCTACTTCACCGACGAAGACCTGAAGGCCGTGCTGACGGCCGTGCCGATTCCGAAGCCCTGACTCTCACGCCGCGGCGCGGGTGATCGCATCGAGCTCGGGGCAGGGGCCGAAGGCCTGGCTGTAGCGGCGGGCGAACTCGGCGGGGGTGTAGCGGTGTTCCTGGCAGCCGCGGTGCTCGATGGCGTAGGCCGCCGCCACCGCCGCCACCCTCCCCGCGACCAGGTGCGGCAGCCGCCGGGCCAACCCGAAGACGAGGCCGGCCAGGTAGGCGTCGCCCGCTCCGGTGGGGTCGACGACCGACGGCAAGGGAGCGATCGGCACCTGCAGGGCGCCGGCTTCGCCCCGCTTGGCGTAGTCGGCGTAGAGGGTCGAGCCTTGGGCCCCGCGCGTCACTACCGCGATCGGCACCGCCGCCTTCAGGTCGGCCTCACTCTTGCCGGTCTTCTCGGCCATCATCGCGAACTCGTAGTCGTTGCCGATCAGCACCGCGGCGCCCTGGAGCCCGGAGAGAATCTGCCCCTTCTCGAGCCGGGGCGTCTGCTTGCCCGGGTCGAACACGTATGGCACCTTCAGCTCGCGGCACTCGGCGGCGTAGCGTTCGATGGCGATCGGGTCGGTGGGAGAGATCACCACCAGGTCGTCCGGCCCGAGCCCCAGCTTCTTGAGGGAAAGGTTCTTCGCGTGGGCCATGGCCCCCGTGTAGAAGGCGACGATCTGGTTGTTTGCCAGGTCGGTGTTGATGAAGCACGACGCGGTGAACTCGTCCGGAATCTGCACCACTCCCGAGGCGTCGACGCCCGACCGTTCGAGCCAGTCGCGGTACTCGCCGAAGTCGGTGCCGGCGGTGGCGACCACCAGCGGCCGCTCGCCCAACAGCGCCAGCGAGTAGGCGATGTTGCCGGCCACTCCGCCGCGCATGCGCTTCATCGAGTCGACGAGAAAGCTGACCGTGAGCATGTGGACCTTCTCGGGCAGGATGTGGTCCTTGAAGTAGCCCGGAAAGTTCATGATGTAGTCGTAAGCCAGCGACCCGGTGACGACGATGCGCACGCGCGAAACCTCCTCGAACCCCGACGTGAACCGGGAGAAGGCCTGATTCCCGCCGGGCCTGTCAAGCCTCGGGCAAGGCCTCTGGCCGTGCTTGACGGGTGGGAACGCGGGTCCCTACGCTTGGCTGGCTGTGCCAACCGGGGGGAAGCGCCAAGAGTCGCGTGCCGGAGGGCATGAGTTGAAGGACAACCGCAAGTTCGAACGGGTGTACACGCGCCTGCGCTGCTGGTGCGAAGGTGACAACGTCACCGTGTACGCCCGGATCGGCAACTTGAGCGAGGGGGGCCTGTTCCTGCGCACCAGCACTCCACTCGAGCTCGGCGCCAAGGCGGTGGTCCGGTTCGGCCTGACCGAGGCCGATGAAGTCGAGGCGGCGGCCATCGTCATCTGGTCGCGGAAGGACGAGAGCGCCGCGGGCCCGCCCGGAATGGGCCTGATGTTCCAGGACCCTGACCCGCGCAAACTCGAGCAGATCCGGCAGATCGTGGTGGGGGAGCAGAAAGCCAAAAAGCCGGGCTCCTAGAGGCCCCAGGCCGTAGTAAGAGGGAAGCGGCAGCCGCAAGGGGACCTTCATGCGTGTAGCGATCATCTCCGACATCCACTCCAACCTGGAGGCGCTCACCGAGGTGTTGACCCTCGCCGACCAGCAGAAGGTGGACCGGGTGGTGTCGCTGGGTGACGTGGTGGGCTACGGCGCCTCGCCCAACCCCTGCTGCGAGCTGGTTCGCGCCGCGACCGAAGTGACGCTGCTCGGCAACCACGACGCCGCCGTCGCAGGGCGAATGGACTACTCGTTCTATTACGACGCCGCGCGGCACGCGCTCGACTGGTCGGCCAACGTCGTCTCGGACGAGAACCTCGACTGGCTGCGCAGCCTTCCCTACACCTACCGCATCGGCGACATCGGCTTCTCGCACGGTTCGCCGATCGAGCCGCGGGCCTACGAGTACATCTTCGCGCTCGAGCAGGCCCGCGAGCTGGTGCCCTTCGTCGCCGACCTGCCCGAGGTCACCTTCATCGGCCACAGCCACCTGTGCAAGGCCTTCGCGATCGGCAACGGCGAAGTCAACGACGTGGTGGCCCAGAAGTTTGGCGTCCGCAAGGGCTACAAGTACATCATCTCGGTCGGGTCGGTCGGCCAGCCGCGCGACTACGACAACCGGGCCTGCTTCGTCATCTGCGACACCGAGGCCCGGACGGTCGAGTACCTGCGCGTCGAGTACGACATCGAGACCAGCGCCCAGAAGATCTTCGACGCCGACCTGGCGCTGAACTTCGGCAAGCGGCTCTTCCTGGGCGTCTAGGGGCGTGCGCTTCCCGCTGGCGGGGCGCCCAAAGCCGGGTATGTTGCGGCCGTGAACCAGCCAATCCGAATCGTCGTGGCGTGCGCCCTGACTCTCGGGCTCGGCGCCTGCAAGAAGCCGAAGCCTTCGCCCGAGTTTGCCGAGGCCGAGGCCAAGTATTCCCACCTGTACGCCGAGAAGTTCGACGACGCGTACACCGACCCGCGAATGGCGCCGGTGGAAGCGCTGCTCGGCAAGGTGCTGCCCGACAGCCTCGACGCCAAGGCAGCGGCCGACCTCTTGGCCAAGATACGCACCGAGCGGGACAAGCAGGTGGCCGAGGCCGCGGCGCGCAAGAAGGCAATCGACGACGCGCTCAAGCCGGTGGAAATGCCTCCGTCGACCTTCACGCCGGAACCACCGCCGAAGCCACCCGAGCCTGCGGCAGAGGTCGAAGCGCCCGACGCGGGCGCCACCCAGCCCCTCTCCGGCATGACGGCGACCGAGTTCATCAACCGGTTCTCGGCCTGCTTCGCGACCTCGCAGCAGATCGAGGTGATCGGCCAGGGCCTGTGCGACGCCTACGAGCTGAAGGACCAGCCCGTCTGCCGCACCCTCCACCCCGGCTTCGTGAACGCGCTGGTGATGGTGGGCAATTCGAAGGTCCTGATGATCGTCCCCAAGTCCAACCTGGTGACCAAGACCACGCTGCCCGACGGCGGGTACTACGACGCCGGCACTTGAGGTCGCCGCGCCGATGCGGGACCAAACCTTCCTCACCCTGATGCGCCTGGTACCGAAGTCGGCCCTCTCCACAGTGGCGGGCCTGGCGACCCGCGCCCCCGCTCCGGCGCCGCTGCACCGGCTCGCCATGCGCGCCTTCGCGAGAGCCTTCCGGGTCGACGTCGCGGAGGCCGAACGCGACCTGACGGGCTACGGCACCTTCGGAGAGTTCTTCACCCGGAAGCTGAAGGAAGGCGCGCGCCCCATCGAGCCCGGGGAAGCCGTGCTGGTGTCCCCAGTGGACGGCACGGTGTCACAGGTCGGCGTCGCCACCGAGGGGCGCTGCGTGCAGGCCAAGGGGCTGTCCTTCTCGCTGGCCGACCTGCTCGGAGACCCCCGTGAGGCGGTGGCGTTCGAGGGCGGCGCCTTCGCGACGCTGTACCTGTCGCCGCGCGACTACCACCGGATTCACGCGCCGCTGTCGGGCCAGGTGCGGGGGTACGCGTACCTGCCGGGCGAGCTCTGGCCGGTGGGCCCCCGCACGGTGCGTGCCCGGGCGTCGCTGTACAGCCTGAACGAGCGGCTGGTGACCTACCTCGACACGGCCGCGGGCCGGCTGGCGGTGGTGGCGGTCGGGGCGACTTGCGTGGCGCGGATTCACGCGGCCTACGACGACATCGTCACCCACTCCGACGAGCCCGGGCGCGTGCACCGGTACGCGCAGCCGCCGCGCCTCGAGAAAGGGGCCGAGCTAGGCCAGTTCGAGATGGGGTCGACGGTGATACTCCTGACCGAACCGGGCCGGGTGGTTTGGGACGGCGCGCTTCGGGCTGGCACCCCGGTGCGGCTCGGCCGGCCGATCGGAAGGATCGCTTGAACCAGAAGTTCGCCGGCGTGAAGGGCATGAATGATCTCCTTCCCGGGGAGATCGAGATCTGGCAGCACGTTGAATCGACCGCGCACGCGGTGCTCGCCCGGTACGGCTACTCCGAGGTGCGCACGCCCGTGGTCGAGGACACGGCGCTGTTCGTGCGCTCAGTGGGAGAGACGACCGACATCGTCGGCAAGGAAATGTACACCTTCGACGACAAGGCGGGCCGATCGCTGACCCTGCGGCCCGAAGGCACCGCGCCCGCGGCCCGCGCCTACATCGAGCACTCGGTGCAGAACCTGGAACCGGTCTCGCGCTGGTACTACGTGGGGCCGATGTTCCGCTACGAGCGGATGAAGACGGGGCGCTACCGCCAGTTCTTTCAGCTCGGGGTCGAGGCCTACGGCATCGCCGAGCCGGCAGAGGACGTCGAGCAGATGGAGCTGGTGACGCACCTGCTCGCGCGGCTGGGGTTGACGGGCGTGTCGCTGAACCTGAACAGTCTGGGCGACGACGCCTGCCGCCCGGAATATCAGAAGAAGCTGGTCGGCTATCTGGAAGCCCACCGCGAAGCGCTCTGCGCCGAGTGCAAAGAGCGGCTGACCCGCAATCCGCTGCGGGTGCTCGACTGCAAGAACGAACGCTGCCAGGAGATCGCCCGGGGGGCCCCCAGCATCCTCGAGATGCTGTGCCAGCCCTGCCAGGCGCACTTCGCAGAGGTGCAGCGGCTGCTCGGCGTGCTGAGGGTGCCGTACGTGCTCAACCCCCGGCTGGTGCGCGGGCTCGACTACTACACCCGAACGGCCTTCGAGCTGGTCGCCGCCGACCCGGTGCTGGGCACGGCGAGCGCCGTCGGAGGGGGAGGGCGGTACGACAAGCTGGTAGAGTCGCTGGGAGGCTCGGCGGTGCCGGCGGTGGGCTTCGCGCTGGGGCTCGACCGGCTGTGCCTGCTCGCCAAGGCGGCCGGCCAGGTGCCGACCGGACGGCCCGAGCTGTTCGTGGTGACGGTCGGCCCGGCGGCGCGAGACCGCGCGCTCGAGCTGGCGACCGGGCTGCGCCACGCGGGGCACCGGGTCGAGCTCGACGCCCGCGGCGGCAGCGTGAAGAGCCAGATGAAGCGGGCGGACAAGAGCGCGGCGACCTACGCGCTGGTGCTCGGAGACCAAGAGCTCGCCGAGGGAGTCGCCCAACTGAAACCGATGGCGGGCGGCGAACCGGTGCGGGTCGCGCTCGACCGGCTGGAGGCGACCCTGACCGAGCTGAAGCAATCGTAGTGACGCCCGAGCAGGTCGAACTTCCATTCAGCCCGACCGGAGTCGCACCTCCGGTCAGCCCGAGGGGAGTCGAGGGGGCTCGCCGTAGGTCGCCTCCACCCGACCGAGTCGAACCTCCGCTCAGCCCGAGCGAAGTCGAGGGCGCCAGCGAAGCTCCTCTCAGCCGATCCGGCCCTCCCCGCGAATCGTCCGCCGCCTAAGGCGATGAATCGCGCTATCGTCTCCTTCTCACCCGCCACCGGGAGCAATCGCGCGATGAAGCGGCTTTGCTGGGGACTGCTGCTGTGCCTGACCTTCGGCGCGCCGGCGCTGGCCGACGACGAGCTTGCCGCGGTCGACCGCCCGGCGCCCATGTTCCGCCTTCCGGTCTACAACGCGAAGACGGCCGGCACGACGGTGCTGGGGCTGGACCGCTTCGTCGGCCCCGACGCGGCCGACAAGGAAACCCGGGTGGTGCTGATGTCGTTCATGGCGTCGTTCTGCGGCCCCTGCAAGAAAGAGATGCCGTACCTCGAGTCGCTCTACGAGAAGCACAAGGCCAAGGGGCTGCGCGTGGTGATGGTGTCCATCGACACCGAGGCCGAGGGGCAGAAGATCGTCGACGAGCTGATCGAGAAGAACAAGGTCACCTTCCCGGTGCTGAAGGACAGGTTCAACCTCGTCGCCCGGCGCTACCTCGGCACCCAGAGCCCGCTGCCGTCGGTCTTCATGGTCAAGCCCGACGGCGTGGTCTCGGCGGTGCACCGCGGCTACAACGAGGAAGCGAGCCTGGCGCTCGCGTCCGAGGTCGAGTCGGCGCTGGGGCTGAAGAAGGAAGCCGCCGCCAAGGTTCCCTGAGCCGCCGGTGTCCGCGAGGCCGCCGCTCGTCGTCATCGCCGGTCCGACCGCGTCGGGAAAGACTTCGGCGGCGATCCGTGTGGCGCGAAGGCTCGGGGCCGAGATCGTCGGCGCCGATTCGCAGCAGGTCTACCGCCACTTCGACATCGGAACGGCCAAGCCCTCCACCGCCGAACTGGCCGAAGTGCCCCACCACCTGGTGTCGGTGGCCGACCCGGCACAGCCCTTCTCGGCGGGCCGCTACCAAGAGCTCGCCGACGCGGCAATCGAAGATGTTTCCGGCAGGGGCAGGCGCGTGGTGGTGGTGGGCGGCACGGGGCTGTACCTGCGGGTGCTGCTGCACGGCGTGGTGAACGCGCCCCCGGCCGACCCTGCGCTGCGGGCGGCGCTCGTGGCCGAAGCCGAAGCAAAGGGCCGCCCCGCGCTGCACGCTCGGCTGGCCCAGTTCGACCCTCCGTCCGCGGCGGCCATCGAACCCACCGACCTCGTGCGCATCGTCCGCGCCCTCGAAATTCACGCGCTCACCGGCACCCCGGCGTCCGAGCAGCGAGGGCGTCACGGCTTCGCGGAAGACCGCTACCCGTTCCGCCTATGGGTACTCTCGCCGCCGCGCGAGACGCTGTACGCGGCCATCCAGGCGCGCACCGGGCACATGTTCAGCCACGGGTTGCTCGAGGAGGTGCGGGCTCTGGTCGCGCGGGGCCTGCGAGACGCGAGCCCGATGCGAAGCGTCGGGTACGCCGAGGCGCTCGAGCACGTCGAGGGCCGCCTCAAGCTCGACGAGGCGGTGGCCCGGGCCGCGCAGCGGACGCGCCACTACGCCAAGCGGCAACTGACCTGGTTCCGGAAGGAACGAGAAGCCCGATTCATCGCGCCACCCTACGACGAGCTGTTCGCCTCGCCAGGCCAGGGCGGCCCGGAAACCCGTTGAAAGGCCGACCGCCTCCGACCTGGGCCGGCCAAGTCCGTTACAGAAGTTCCACAGAACGCCATCCGACTGGGGCGCTTAGAGGGAAGCCGCGCCGCGCTACCCATTCTCTGGAACATTTGTAACAGGGGCCGCGAGACCCGCCGGGCCCCTCGACGGCCGACTGGGCTGAGCGCCAAGCTCAGTAGGGCCCCCCTCAGGCGTCGTGGGGGACCTCTTCGGACCGTTCTCCCAGCGCCCGCTCGTACACCACCACCTGGTTTCGGCCCTGGTGCTTTGCCTCGTAGAGCGCCAGGTCCGACGCCTGGAGCAACGCGTCGGCGCTCTGCTTGCGCGCTTCGCGCCACTCGCCGGCGATGCCGATGCTGACGGTGAGCTCGAGGTCGGCCAGGCGCGGATCGGCACCCGGTACGCGCAATTTGCGCAGGCCCTGCCGGAGTCGCTCGGCGAACACCGCCGCCTCGGCCGGCGCCTGGTACGGCAAGATGACGACGAACTCGTCGCCGCCGAAGCGGGCAGCGAAGTCTGCGTCACGCAGGCAGTCGGCGAGAAACTGAGCGAGCGCGACGATGGCGCGGTTTCCGGTGTCGTGCCCGAAGACGTCGTTGATTTCCTTTAGCCGGTCGAGGTCGATGCTCACCACCGAAACCGGGTACTCGTAGCGCGACGCGCGGCGGAACTCGTGCTCGAGGCGGTCGGTGAGCGCCCGGTAGTTGGCCAGCCCGGTAAGGGCGTCGGTCTGGGCCAGCGCCTTCAACATTCGCCGCTCGGCGCTCTCGCGCAGGCTGCGGTCGATGCGCGCGACCAGCTCGGGGCCCGGAATGGGTTTGGGAATGTAGTCGGCGGCGCCCGCCTCGAAGCAGCGGACGGGCAGGTCGGCCGTCGGGGCCGAGACGAAGATGACGGGGATACTGGCGGTGCGTTCGTCGTGACTCAGCTCTTCGCGGGCGGCGAGGCCGTCGGTCGCGGGCATGTCCACGTCCATCAGCACCAGGTCGGGCAGCCAGGCCCGTACCCGCTCGACGGCTTCGACTCCGTCCTGGGCGCCCTGCACGTCGTAGCGGGCCCCGAGCAGCGACAGGAGCGCCTCGAGAGTCGCGTCGTCGTCATCGACGACGAGGACTTTGCTGCGCGCGGCAGCCTCACCAGTCGGCCGGTCGTCTGCCTGGACCGTCAACCGACCGAGCGGGCTCGCCCCACCGTTCGCACCCGCCGGCGTATTGCGTGCCCCTGGGTTCGCCGAGCTCACGATCGTCGCCCCCGCCATGGTTTCCGAGGTACGCCTCCGGCTGCCGAACTACCCGAGGGGCAGCAATCGCCGTGCCCCGCCAGCGCCGGGCTAGATAACGACGCCCGTCGCAAGCGGCTCGCCCCGAAGCAAAGGAATTGCAAAACCTGCGGGGGTGGGTGATGCCTGGTGGGCGAGGAGGCTGGCATGGCGGACATCGTGAAGATCTACGGGAAAGACACCTGACCCCACACCACGGCCGCCCGTGAGGCGCTCGCGAAGATGGGGTTGACCGTCGACTACCGCAACGTCGTAAAGAACCCTTCATTCCTGCCGGAAATGCTGGCGCTGACGAACGGCGAACGTGAAGTCCCGGTCATCTGCCGGGGGGCCGAGGTCACGATCGGCTGGCAGGGGAGGAGTTGAGGCGTCTAGCCGCGTCCCCGTGAGGGACGCATGCGAAGCGCTATCGACGCTGAAACCGCACCTGGCGGCCGCCTTGCGCCTGGAGCGGCGGGTTCTCGAGCCCGAACTGCCACCACATGGGCTCGTACGCCTTCATCTTCAGCTTCTTGTCGTTCTGCAGCGCGGTGAGCCCGGCCTTGAGCTTTTCGTCGGAAGGGTTGGCCTCGACTGCGCGCGCCATGATCTTCAGCGCCTTGTCCTTCTCTTTGTTCTGCTGCAGGCACCAGGCGTAGGTCGCCCAGACGATGCCTTCCTTCTTGCCGACCTTGGCGGCCGTCTCGAAGCACTTCTCCATCTCGGCGTAGTTCTTCCGCTGGAAGTGCAGCGCGCCCTGCATCGTCTGCGACAGGTAGTTGCGGGGGTTGGCCTTGGCGAAGGCGACCTGGGCGCCGTCGTAGTCCTTCACCATGTATTTGATCATCGCGATCTGCGCGTAGATCTCGGCGGCGACCAGGAACTGCCAGTTCGAGTAGACGAGCGCTCCCTCGAGAATCTTGATCGCCTTGTCGATGCGGGCCTTCTGCTCGCGGGGGTTGGCTGCCTGAACGGACAGCTCTTGCTGGGCCACCTGGGAGATCGCCTGGACCTTCAGCGCGACGCGCCGGCCGAGCAAAACGAAGGCGGTGAAGAAGGCGATGGTCCCGGGGATGATTCCCGCGATCCAGGGGAAATTCGCGAGGCGGACGCCGAGGGTGACGGCGAGACCGACCGCGACTGCGAGAGCCAAGTTGAACATGCCGCCGCTCCTTTAGCCTCGGGCCGGCCCTTCGGCAATCGCAAGGATGCGCCAGGCCGCCCGGCAGGGTATAAGCCGCAATCGTTTCGTCGGCCCTCTGGCGGAATTGGTAGACGCAGCGGACTCAAAATCCGCCGCCTTCACCGGCGTCCCGGTTCGAGTCCGGGGAGGGCCACACTGTCTTTTGGAATGAAGCCCGTGGGTTGAGTCGGGTTAGTAGAGAGCCCGGTTGAAAACCTCGCGTCATCCACCGCTGAAGGCCCGTGAAGATGAATCTTGGATGGCTGCTCGTTGCGGTGGTCGTTTCGGGGAGCGTTGCCCGCGCCAGTTCAGATGCAGGTTCGACCTGCAGATTGGGCGTTCCAGGGGCGTGTCTCACCGGCTGGTTCTGCACCGCTGACGGAGAAACTGGCGACGGTGGGTACAGGTGCCCGAGCACCGGCCGTTGCGAAGCGCTCCCGCCAGCCGCGGACCTCTCGCTCGCACTGCCGGTCTCAAATGGTGAGCGAGTCTATTGCGGCAAATCAGGTCTGACGCGGCCCGGCGATTCGCATCAGGCATGCAACGCCTCGACGCGCTTCGCACTGGACCTGATCTCGCCGATGCACGAGGCGCCCCACATCGTGACGGCTTCAGCAGATGGAGTCGCCTACGGATGGGGTGGCTGCAAGTCGTCCGACCTGATGTTCCAAGACGGTTACGACAGCTGCAACTTCGGCTGGGGAAACTACGTTCGTGTGCAGCACGAAGGTGGCGTGTTCACGCAGTACGCGCACCTCGCCGCGATCTTCGTCGATGCCGGGCAGAAGGTGCGCAAGGGTGAACCGCTTGGAATCGAAGGCAATTCTGGCGGGGCGGGCGCGAAGCACATTCACTTCTCGGTACACCGAGGCAAAGCACTGGAGGGTGGACCCTCGGTGCCATTCACGTCGCTCGCGACCGCCACCGGAGTGCAGAGCTCTGAGTCGCTGCGCTGTGGCTTCTGGCCAACGGACGGAAAACCGATTGCCGAGACGGCCTACGTTTCGACGACCCCGAAGGTCACTCCAATTGCGACCTATCGGGTGAGGGCCCAGTTGGTCGAGACGCCGATTGCCCTTGGCTCGGCGCCCGCCTTGGTTTGCCCCAAAGATTTCGTCGTGGTTGATGGAGAGGCATGCCTCGCGCTTCCTCGTGACAGAAAGGCGTCGAAGATCCTTCTCTACTTTCACGGAAGGATCCCTGAGGCAGCGCTTTTCGAAAGTTCGTGGGAGTTCGGCGGCGTCGCGCGCTACGCAACCGAACGGGGCTTCGCCGTACTGGCCATGCGTGGCGAGCGCGGCCTTTGCAATTGGAGCGAGGAAGTTCGACACGCGTGGTGTTGGCCCACGTCAATCGAACCGGTCGAGCCGACACAGGTGATCGTCGCACGCATCGGGAAAGCGTTGAAGGCAACGGCTGTCGCAATTCACTCGAGTTCGACGTTGATGGCCCCATACGTGCTCGGTTTCTCTAACGGCGGTTTCTTCGCCTCCCTGCTGGCCTCGGACTCCAAGCTGGAGTTTTCAGCCTTCGCCATCGCGCAGGGGGGCGACGTTTTCGGTCAACATTTCACGTCTGAACGCGCCAAACCGACGGTGCTGCTCCTCGCGAAAGGTGATCAGCACCAGTTCCCGCGCATGCAGAAACTGGAGGCGGCGATGAAGGCCGCAGGGTGGAAGCCGGAATCAATCGTGCGAGAGGGCGAGCACTCGCTGACGCCTGAAGACATCAAAGTGGCGATAGACTTCCTCAACCGGTGAACGCTGCGTCGCCGAAGCGCCAACGGAGAAGGTGAACCCCATTTGGGATGACATTCTGCGCGGCGGCTCGGTCGCCGTGTTTCTCCGGCAAGAAGTACCGCCACTCGCTCCATTCACAAATTGGCAGCGCACCATGGGCTTCTCCTTCACGCTTGAGTGTGGCCTCTGCTCTCGATTCCACTGATCCCCCCCGAGGCGCTTGGCCGGCCTTCCCGGAAGGCCGCGACGGCGGCTCTGACGGCGCACGTCGCCGTGCTTGGAGGGACGGGGCTGAAGGGGGCGCTGTCCGAGGCCCTGCGCGGGGCGAAGAACCTGGGCGGGCAAGAGCGCCGCTTCGCCGCGCTGGCGACGCGCGAGCTGTCGCGGCACCAGCGGCTGCTCGACCAGGCGGCCAAGCTCGCGGGGCAAGCTCCTGGGGGCCTGTCGCTCGTGCAGGACCAGGCGATCGTCCGCTACGCGCTCTGGCGGCGCCTGTTCACCGGAGAGACCTGGGCGCGCATCGGCCCCGAGGTGGCGCTGCCCGGCCCGCTGCGGCCACGGTCCATTCCCGACGCCCGCATCGAGGCGCTGGTGCGCGCCGAGTTTTCCGAACCTCCCGAGGCCCCGGACGAGCTCGAGCGCGCGGCGTCGGCGTGCTCGTTCCCGAGCTGGTTGGCCGAGGCAATCGCGTGGTCGGCTCCGCCCGGCGAGGCGCCGGCAGTCCTCGCCGCGTTGAACGTGGAAGCGTCTCTCATCGTCCGCACGAGAGGCGGCAGGGACGCGTGCCTGGCCGCGCTGGCGGACGAGGGCGTGGACGCGGTCGCGCTGCCGCAGGCTCCCGACGCGGTGGCCGTCGCCAGCCCAGGAGCCCGCGTCTTCGAGACGCGCCCGATGAAGGCGGGGCGGCTTCAGGTGATGGACCTGGGCAGCCAGCTCATCGTCGAGCTGTGCCGGGTGGCGCCCGGGGCGACGGTGGTGGACTGGTGCGCCGGCGCCGGGGGCAAGGCGCTGGCGCTCGCCGACCGGGTCGGGCCGGAGGGCAGGGTGCAGGCCTGGGACGTGTCGAGAAAGCGACTGGGCGAGGCCCGCGAGCGGGCGCGGAAGCACGGCCTGGCGAACATCGAGTTCCCCAGCGAGCCGGACCTGGGGAAGGCGTCGGTGGTGCTGGTCGACGCCCCGTGCAGCGGCAGCGGCAGCCTGGCCCGCGAGCCCGACCTCAAGTGGAAGCTCACGCGGGCGAAGGTGGACGAATTCCGCGCGCGGCAGGCCGAGATCCTGTCCAAGGTGGTTTCCGGCGCGGCGAAGGGGACGGCGGTGGTCTACGCGACCTGCTCGCTCCTCCGTGAAGAGGACGAAGAGGTGGTCGAGGCGGTGCTCACGCGCCACCCCGGGGTCGAGCTCGACGACGCCCGCGGCTTCCTACCGCCCGAAGCGTGCGCGGGGCCGTTCTTTCGGGCCTGGCCCCACCGGCTCGCCGGGGGCGGCTTCTTCGGAGCGCGGCTGGTGAAGCGCGGTTGACAGCCCGGCGAGGGGCGAGCTACGGAAGCCCCCCGTTTTACGCGAGGGGAGCCCCGCATGGTCGAGCCCAAGCAAACCGACGTCCTCCGGCAGATCGGCCAGGCGTGGGAGCACGCCCAAGAGCAGCTCGCCGACCTGCGCGACCAGGTGCAGCGAACCACTGAGCTGGCGATGGCGAAGACCCAGTCGAATTTCCTCGAGCGCGACAAGGACCGGGCGCTCAGGAACCTGGGCGAGGCGGTGTGGAATCAGGTGCAGAAGGGCAAGCTGGCGCTGCCCACGGCGATGAAGGAAGTCGTCAAAGCGATGGAAGAGGTCCAGCGGAAGATCGACGCCGAGCAGCGCGACATCGCCGAGCTGTTGCGTGAGGGAGAAGAGGCGGTGTCACGGCGTTCGAAGAGCCTAGTGGCGGGGAAACACAAGAAACGGTAGAAGGTCGCGCGCCGGCTCCCCAGAGGCGGCGAGACAGTCA
>JAHFDQ010000423.1:0-2509 GCA_023248915.1 Archangiaceae bacterium
AAAAGAGCTCGGGGTTCGCGCAATGCTTCGGGCGGCGTCCTTCGAGCGACAGGAGCAGGTTCAGGACGGCGAGCGCCGCCATCCGTCCGCGCGTCTCGACCGTGGCGCTGCCCAGGTGGGGTGCCAACAGGACGTTGGGCAAGGCGAGCAGAGGGTCGTCCGCGGACGGAGGTTCGGGGTCGAAGACGTCGAGCGCGGCGGCGGCCGGCCGGCCGGCAGCGAGCGCCCGGGCCAGGGCGGCCGAGTCCACCACCGCTCCGCGGGAAGTGTTCACCAGAACGGCTCGCGGCTTCATCCGGGCGAGCTCGCGCTCACCGAGGTAGTGGCGGGTTTCCGGGGTGAGCGCCAGGTGCAGCGAGAGGAAGTCCGACTCGGCCAACAGCGTGTCCTTGTCGACTCGCCGGGCTCCGAATTCGGCCTCGACCTCCGGCCGCGCGGTGCGGTTGGCATAGAGGACGCGCATCGAGAAGCCGCGCGCGCGGCGGACCACAGCCTGTCCGATGGCACCCAGGCCGGCGATGCCGAGGGTGGCGCCCGAGAGGTCTCTGCCGAGCAAGAGCCCAGGGTCCCACGTCTTCCACCGGCCTGACCGCACGAAGGCGTCGCCCGGCGCCACGTGCCGCGCCGCGCCGAGCAAGAGCGCGAAGGCCAGGTCGGCGGTGGCCTCAGTGAGCACGCCCGGGGTGTGGCCGACCGCGATGCCGCGGGCCGTGCAGGCGGCGAGGTCGACGTGGTCCAGCCCCACCGACAGGGTGCTGACGGCCCTGAGCCTCGGAGCCTGGTCGAGCAGTGCCCGGTCCACGCGGTCGGTCAGCATGCACAACAGGCCGTCGGCCTCGCGCACGCCGTCGGTCAGCTCGCCCGGCGTGGGGGGCCGGGGTTGTCCGAAGACCTGGACCTCGGCGCGGGCCCGAAGCCCGGCAAGGGCCTCGCCATCGATGGTTCGTGAAACGAAGACGCGGGGCAGGGCCATGGGCGTACCGACGTCGGAACTCGAGCGGGGCGACGGCCGGGTATAGCCCGGAAAGCTTCCCGGTCGATTCGCGACAAGCGCAAGTCCACGGAGTTTGGGCGCCCCACCATTCCGGAAGGGCCGAGCGGGGCCGAGGCCGGACCCGGCGCGGTTTGGGTTTCGGCCGCGCTTGGGCCTATACCGCCTGCCCTATGTCCAAGCGTCTGTGGATCGCCTCGCTGTTGTTGTCGCTTTGCGCCTGTCCCAAGAAGCCGGGCAGCGGGGCCCCTGCCGTGACTCGCTGCGAGCTCGACCTGGTCGCTTCCGGCCTGTTCAAGCAGGAAGGCACCGGGGCGGTGGCCCGCCGAATCGAGGACGCCGCGGACCTCTTCGGCGGCCAGAGCGCGGTCGGGCAGGTGGGCGACTACCTGCTCGAGAACGACCGGATTCGACTCGTCATCGACCAGCCGGGGCGCATCGTCGGGCTCGTGCCGTACGGGGGGAACATCGTCGACGCGGACGTAGTGCGCACGGCCGGCGAGCCCGGCGGCGACCAATTGGGCAAGCTCGGGCTGCTCTACGCCTTCGGCCGCACCCTCGACGTCTCGAACGTCGAAGTGCTGTCCGACGGGTCGGCCGGCGGCCCGGCCGTCATCGCCGCCACCGGGCTCGACACGGTGTCCGACTACATCAACGCGAAGCACGCGATTCGCCAGTACCTCGGCTCGGACTTGAGCCTGGTGTTCGACGTAGACGCTCCGTTGCCCCTCAGGGCCACCACCTATTACGTCCTCTCGCCCGGGGAACAGCGGGTGCGAATCGCCACAGCCTTCTGCAACACGGGCGACACGGCCGTCTCGATTCCGATGGGCGAAGCCTTCGAGCAGGGCGGTTCGACCGACCTGTTGAACCCCTCGAACTGCGAAGGGCGCATGGGCGCGGGAAGCTGCCTGGCCGACCCGGCGCCGTGGTTCGGTTTCCAGGGTGACCGGGTGGCGTACGGACACCGGTCCTACAAGCTCGACGACCCGACCGCGCCCGCGGTCGACACGCTGGGCAGCCAGAGCACCTTCTGCCTCACGGTGGCCGACACCGGCAACCTTCAAGGGGCGCTGGCGTGGTTCGACGCGGAAGCGCACAAGCGCCCCGGCACGCTGCTGGTCAAGCCGGGTGCCAGCCGGCTGTTCCTTCGCGATCTGGTGGTGGCCCCGCACCTGGGTGACGTCACCTCGGTATTCCTGAACGCCGACGGACTGCCGCACGGCCATCTGGAAGTGACCGCGCAGCAGCCCGACGGCAACAGCCCGGCGCCGCAGACGCGGGTGGCAGTGCTGCGCGCCGCGGACGACCACGTGGAAACGTTGCTCGTCACCGACACCGCCGGAAAAGCCGCCGTCGATCTCGCGCCGGGAAATTATCGCGTCCTGGCGGGGGGGCAGGGCCGGTCGCTCGAAACGCGAACAGACGTCGCGATCGCCGACGGGGCCAGCGCGCAGGCGACGGCCAGGCTCGGCGCGGCCCGCACGCTGACGGTGACGGTGAAGGACGCCAACGGCG
>JAHFDQ010000423.1:2519-5580 GCA_023248915.1 Archangiaceae bacterium
CAACGGCGCGCCCATGCCGGCCAAGCTGATGCTGCTGTGCCCGGCCGGCACCTGCCCGACGCCGCGCGCCGGGTACCGGTTCTTCGAGAACATTGAACCACTGCCCGACGACATCTTCGCCATCGAGCTGGTGCCTGCCCAGGGCTCGCTCGACCTGCTCGTTCCCCCGGGTGAGTACTCGCTGGTGGTCACCCGCGGCCCCGAGTACTCGGTGTGGCCCGACACTTGGCCGCAGCACGGACAGGCCGTCGACCTGCGCACGGCCGACGTCCGGGTCGACGCCGTGCTCGGCCAGGTGGTGGACACGGTGGGCTGGATGAGCGCCGACCTGCACGTGCACGCGGTGAACAGCTCGGACTCGTCGGTTCGGAACGAGCGCCGGGTGCTCGGCTTCGCCGCCGAAGGCGTCGACGTCCTGTGCTCGACCGACCACGACTACATCACTGACTACGCGCCCGTCATTCGCGCCCTCGGAGCCGAAGCCTTCCTGACGTCGATTCAGGGGCAGGAGATTACGAGCTTCGACTTCGGCCACTGGAACGCATACCCCCTCGACCGGACGGAAGAGTCGGAGAACGGCGGCGCCTTCGACTGGGCCGGCGGCCCCGGGGCCACGCTGAGGCCTGCCCAGATTTTTGCCGGGGTGAAGGCGAGGTGGCCCGACGCGTTCGTCCAAATCAACCACCCGCGCTCGAGCCTCACCCCGCTCAAGGTCGACACCGCCACCGGCGCCAGCCACGCCGACCCGGCCGAGTTCCGCATGGAGCCCGACCCCGAGGCGACCGCCGCCGACAGCCGCCTGTTCAGCGAAGCGTTCGACGGCTACGAGGTGCAGAACGGGCCGTTGCCGGCGAGGGCGGTCATGAACGACTGGATGACGTTCCTGTCGCGCGGGCTGGTGAAGACGGCGACCGCGGTGTCCGACACCCACTCGCCGAGCTTCGACCTGGGTGGCTACGGCCGCACCTACGTCGACATGGGCGGTCGGGACACGCCCGCCCAGTTCGACCGCGCAGTCTTCGCGGCCAGCCTGAAGGCCCACAAGGCGACTTGCAGCAACGGCCCGTTCCTGGCGGTGTCGGCGCGGCGGCTCGACTCGACCGGCGCTCCGGCGGGCGCGGCCATCGGGCTGGGCCAGACGCTGTCCATCAACGCGGCCGGAGGCGAGGCGGTCGAGCTGACCGTCGACGTGCAGGCGCCGGAGTGGATGCTGTTCGACACCCTCGAGGTCTACACCCACGCGGACGGGCGCGAGTCCGCGGCCGGAGTCGACAACAGCGACTGGCCCGACTCGCGCATCCTCCAGGTGCGCCACCTGGACGCGGCGACCCTACCGCTCGAGGTGGCGTCCACCGCCGGCGGCGCCACGTTCCGCCGCATTCACGTCCGCGAGAAGCTCACCGTCACTCCGACGAAGGACGCCTGGTACGTGGTGCAGGTGAGGGGTTCAAACGCGATGCCCCCCATCTTCCCGCTGGTCACCTCGCGGGGAGAACGGGCGAACGCCTTCTCGAACGCGCTGTTCGTCGACGCCGACGGCAGCGGGGCCTACGACGACTTTCCCTTGAAGGTGCCGCGCTCGTTGCCGCTGCCTCCGCGGCCCCCGCCGCCCGCGCCTGTCGCGTCGCGCCGGGTGCCGACGCTCGACCAGGTCAAGGCCGGGCTGCGCCGGATGCAGCACCACCGGTAACCGGCCGGCGTCAGAGCGCGGCCGGGAAGCGCGCCTGCCCCTCGGCGCACTTCACCAGCACCGCGTGCGACACCGGGGCCGCCGACCGGTCCTCCTGGAAGTGGTTAAGGGCCAGCTCGCGGCGGAAGCCAGGGTTGAGCGTCGGCATCCGCTGAACCCGGTAGTCCGGCAGGGTGACCTGGCAGCGCGTCCAGGTTCGGTCGTCCTGGTTGACGACCGTGACGGAAGGCGACGGACCGGTGGTGACGAGGACGGCCCCCTTCAACCCCTGCTTTCGGGTTGCCGTACGGTGGGCGGTTCCGGAAGGCCCGGGCTCCGCGCCGCCGAGGGGAGCCGGTGCGACCATGGGCTCGGGTCGCGCTTCCGGAGGTTCGGCCGCCAGCGCCGCGGTGGCGCCTTCCGGCCCCGTCGGGATCGGCGGCGTCGGGAGCGCTGGCGCCGCGTCCGCGCCCGGCGGGTCGGCCAGGGCATGACCCGTCAGGTCGGCCGGAGGTGTGAGCGCTGGCGCCACGGCAGTGGGCGAGGTCTTCTCCGGAACGGCCAAAGGAGGCCCCCCGTTCGCGGCCTCAGCCGGGGGGGCGTGCTTCCCGCCGAACAGCAAACCGGCACCTACCCCGGCGACCACGCCCAGGACGATGACGGCCGCGAAGAGCGGAGCCCGAGGCTTCCGCACCGCCGCGAGGTCGGCGGCCAACGAAGCCTCGCTCGGCCGTGCCACACCGGCGACGCCCGGGTCAGTCGGCGCAACCGTCGCCGGCGTACTTCGAGGCGACAGCGGCGAGGTCGGCCGCGAGTCGAAACCCGGTCGAGGCGAAGTCACCGTCCTCGCCAGGGACTGGGTTTCGGCGGCACGGTCCAGCCGCACCGCCTCGATGACGGCGACCGGCTGCCCCAGCTTCAGCGGGGCGTTCAGCGTCGAGAGCCTCGACAGCAGTCGCTGCTGCGCCGTGAACGCCTCATGACACTGAGCCCGGACGAAGGCGCCGACTTCCTCGGCGGCCACCGGCGGGCCCAGCGCCGCCAGGTGCCCGGCCAGCGCCAATGAGAGCTCTTCCGCGCGCTGGGTGCGCTGGGTCGGGTCGGGAGCCAGCGCCTTCATCACGATGGCTTCGAGCGCGGGGCTCACGTCCGGGCGAATCGAGGCGAGCGACGGCACCTTGGGGTTGACCATCGCAACCAGCATCTGGCCCATCGGCCCTCGTTCGACGAGCGGGCGCCCGGCGAGCAGTTCCCACAGCACCACCCCGCAAGAGTAGATGTCGGAACGTGCGTCGAGCGGCTCGGCCCGGGCCTGTTCGGGCGACATGTAGCCGAGCTTGCCCATCACCACCGCTTCCTGCGTGAGCCGGCTGCGCGCGGCCGACTTCGCCA
>JAHFDQ010000080.1:0-10772 GCA_023248915.1 Archangiaceae bacterium
CCAGCCCTCCCTCGGCGATGAGGTCGCGCTCGAAGGTGCGCAGGGTGGGGCCGCGCTCGACCCGCCGTTCCACCTCGACGTGGGTGCATCCCACGAGTGCCAGGGCCAGGGCGGCCGCCGCCCTGCGCGCGACGGCGCCCTTCATGGGCCCGCTCCGTTCAGCAGTTGCACCAGGTCGGGGCAGGTGTCGACGACCTCTTCGACGACCAGGCACCCCGGGGCCAGCTCGCGGGCGGCGCCTTCGCGCACCAGCGGCAGCCGGCAGTCGAGCGCCCGGGCCCGCGTCACGGCGGTGAAGGTGAAGTCGGGGTTCGCGCACCCCGAACGGGCCAGGAGCGCCTCTTCGCAGGCGTCGCCGGCCCGGAAGGCGTCGTCGACCGCCTGGCACCGGGGCGGCAGGCACAGCCGGTGGATGATGTCCTGGCACACCGCCGCGTCCGGCGCCTCGGGGCCGACGCAACCGCAGAGCAAGGGGGTCAGCGCGAGGTAGCGATAAGGGCGCACGGCGCCGGGGACAATAGCCCGCGACCTACTTGCCCTGCTCGCCCTCGGGGCGATTCGCCGCGCCCGCCCTGCGGAACGCCCGGCGGTTTCCCGGGTCGAAGCGCTGGTAGGTCCCGATGGCCTTTTCCTTCTGCACGGCCTTCATGAAGAGCTGGCCCATCTTCAACTGGTGCCCCGAGCCCGCGTAGAAGGTGTCCCACGCGTAGTGGTACATCTCCTGCAGCTTCTCCGGCGTCATCCGCCTCGGCTTGAACACCACCTTGTCGGCCGAATAATCGCCCCAGTTGTTCGAGAGAATGCGCCCTTCGGCTTCCATGCGCGCGCGGCTGGGCGAGTGCGGGAACGGGGTCATGATGGTGAACTCGGCGATGTCGAGCTTTATCTCGAGCAGGAAGTCCACCAGCCGCTTGACGTAGTCCTCGTCCTGCTCGTCGGTGCCGAGAATGATGGTGCCCTCGACACCGATGCCATGGTCTCTCAGCCGCTGGACGCGCCGGCGGATGTGGTCCGACGTGTCGAAGATGGCCTGGTAGACGTACCAGCAGCCCGCGTCGGCGGCGAGCTTCAGAATCTCGTCGTCGTCGAGGATGGGGTGCGAGACCCAGGTCTTCTTGAGCGGAATCATCGCGGTGAAGAGGTCGCGCAGCCACGCCTTGTCCTGGGCGAGCGAGTTGTCGACGATGAAGAGCCGGTTGTTCTGAATCGCTTCCATCTCGGCGACGGCCTGCGCCACCGGGCGGGGGCGAAACGCCCTGCCGCCGAGGAACGAAGCGCAGCACGGGTCGCAGTGGAACTTGCAGCCGCGCGAGGCGTGCACCAGGTCGAGCATCTGCACGCCGCGGTAGTTGTACAGGTCGCGCTTCAGAATCGAGCGCCGGGCCGGGCCCACCAGGCTGACGTCGGGCATCTCGGCCATCACGTCGTAGGTCGGCTTCAGCCGCCCGGCCGCGAGGTCTTCGAGCACGCCGGCGAACTTTCCTTCGGCCTCGCCCAGGAACACCGAGTCCGCGTGGGCGGCGCAGTCCTTGGCGTGCAGCATCACCGCGATGCCGCCCATGATGACCTTCACGCCCAGCGCCCGGAAGCGGTCCGCTATCTCGAACGCCCTGGGCAGCTGGCAGGTGAGCATCACCGAGAGCGCCACCAGGTCCGCCGGGGCGTCGAAGTCCACCGGCTGCAGGTTGTCGTCGGTGAAGGAAAGCTCGACCTCTTCCGGCACCGTCGCGGCGAAGACGACCGGACCGTGCGGAGGCAGGTGGAATTTCGTCTGGCGGTCCAGCTTGGGCCAGCTCGGGTAGATGAGGTGCATCTTCAAAGGCGCCATGGGCCGCAACCTAACCGACACTGGGGGCAATCCCACAGGGGCCCCCGGTGAAAATCTGGCGATTTCGCCGGAGGCAGGCGAGCAAGCACGGCGCGGTGGAGAACGGCCGGTGGCAGGCTAAATAGGGGCCGTGGCCGCGAACTACTTGTCGCTGACGCTCGACCTGCCCGAGGCGTCGGCCGAATTGGCGCAGGCCGTGCTGCACGAAGCCGGGGCGCTGGGGCTCGAGGTGCGCGACTCTTCGGGGGCGTCCATGCCCGGGGTGCGGGGGCCGACTGCGGGCGAGGCCATTGTCGTCGCCTGGTTCGACCGGCGCGAGACGGCGGACTCGGCGGCGGCAGAGGTGGCCGAGCAGTTTCCCGAGGCGCGGGCGGCGCTCGAGGCGGTGCCCGCCAAGGACTGGTCCGAGGAATGGAAGGCGCTCATCCGCTCGGTCGAGGTCGGCCGGCTGTGGGTGGGGCCTCCGTGGGAAGCGGCGAAGGCTCCGGCCGGCAAGGTGCGCGTCGTC
Source organism: Archangiaceae bacterium (assembly GCA_023248915.1). Classification (GTDB taxonomy): domain Bacteria; phylum Myxococcota; class Myxococcia; order Myxococcales; family Myxococcaceae; genus JAHFDQ01. The sequence continues at coordinate 2,337 of JAHFDQ010000080.1, forward strand.
ATCGAGCCGAAGATGGCGTTTGGCACCGGCGACCACCCCACCACCTCGCTGTGCCTCGCGGCGGTGGACGAGGCGCTCTCGGCCCGCCCGGGCGCGAGCGTGCTCGACGTGGGCACCGGCACCGGAGTGCTGGCCATCGCGGCGCGGAAGCTGGGCGCCAGCCGCGTCGTCGGCGTGGACAACGACGAGATGTCGGTGACGCTGGCAATCGAGAACGCCGCGGCGAACCAGACCGAGGGCGTCGAGCTTTCGGGCCTGCCGGTCGAGAAGGTGAGCGGCGCCTTCGACCTGGTGCTGGCCAACATCCTGGCGAACACCCTGGTCGCGCTCGCCCGGCCCATCGCCGCGCGGGTGGCCGGGCGGCTGGTGCTCTCGGGAGTGCTGGTGGGGCAGCGGGCCGAGGTGGAAGCCGCCTACGTCGCCGAGGGGCTGACGCCGGCCGGGCACCGGGTTCAGGGCGAGTGGGTGCGGCTCGACTTCGAGCGGAAGTAACGAATGGTCCGGGTTCTCGTTCCACTGCCCGACGTCGTCCCGGACCGGGTGAAGGTTTCGGGCGAGCGATTCCATTACCTCACGCGCGTCCTCCGGGTGGCGGTGGGCGCGGCGCTCGAGGTGTTCGACGGGAGTGGGCGGGCGTTTTCGGCCAAGCTCGAGTCCGCGTCGTCGGACGAGGCGGTGCTAGCGCTCGGGCCGGCCCGGGCCGGGGCGACGCCGCGCCGGGCCATCACCGTGGTGCAGGGGCTGCCCAAGGCCGAGAAGCTGGAGTGGATTCTCCAGAAGGGCACCGAGCTGGGAGCGGCGGCCTTCGCGCCGGCCGCGGCGTCGCGCAGCGTGGTGAAGCTGGCGGCGGGCCGGGCGGCCGAGCGGCAGAAGCGCTGGCAGCGCATCGTGGAAGAGGCGGCGAGGCAGTGCGGCCGCGACGACGTGCCGGAAGTGCTGCCGGTGCGAGCTCTGGCCGACGCGGCGCGCGCGCTGGCGCCGGGCACCTGTGTCCTGGTGCTGGACGAAGAGGAACGGGGCACGCGGCTGTCCGCGGCGGTGGCGGGCCTCGAGCCCGATGCGCCACTGGCGCTGGTGGTGGGCCCGGAAGGTGGGCTCGACCGGGCCGAGGTCGAGGAACTGCGCGCGCTCGGCGGGCATCCGGTGTCGCTCGGGCCGCGGGTGCTACGAACGGAAACGGCGTCGGTGGCGGCGCTGGCGGTGCTGCTTCACCTCGGCGGCGAATTGGGCTGAAGGCCCGCGCGGGCGGGAGGGCCCCGAAGGACGGTCTCGGCCGGCCCAGGGGGAATCATCCACGTCTTTCGCGCCGCCTCAACCGCAGGACGACGAGCGCCGCAGCGATCGCGCTCGGCGTCCCCCAGCCGAGGTGGGCGCAGCAACCGTAGAATGGGTCGCCGCCATGATTGTGGATGTCGACGTCACGGCTCGCGACAGAGAGTACTTGGTGCGTCTCATGCACCTGAGAGCTGCCCCCGTCGACCCACGCGACGGAGTAGTCGAACGTCGCCGATCCTCCGTCCACCTGCGCTGCGACTCCACCGTCGGTCGAGAAGGGAAAGAACGTCCCGGTGCTGTCGACCTCGTACAGCGCGGTCTCCGAGCCGAGGGCTGGAAACACGCTCGCGCGTCGAAAGAGCAGGACGCGCCGCGCCACGAGCGCCTCGCGGCCCCCGTCACCCCGTACGAGCTCGGTCTCGATGTCCAAGAGCCCCTCCAGGTCGGCGGGATTTTGTCCGACGTGCACGACCACGGTGCCGGCGTCCAGGCTCGAGACGTCATACCCGCAAAACGGCGCGGAAAGCCCAACCGGCGGTTCGTCGCAAGCGCCACCGTCGGTCGGACACTCCACCTCCGCGGTCACCTGAATGACGACGGCAGGCAGAAGCCTCCGGGAAACGCTCTCGCACCCGGCGAGGACGAGAAGGAACGTGGCGCAACAGGAAGTGCGCCGGGTGAACGGTTCTGACGGCAGCGAGAAGCAGCGCATCGGGGTGACTCGTCGAGTATCGGCCCTGACCCCTGATACCCCGCTTCGCAGTCCTCCGTCTCCGAGCACGCGCTGTGGCGCGAGCAGAGGCGCACAAACCCGCGGAAGCAGGGCCGGCCCGAGGCATTACGGGCTGGCACGCCGAATTCTCGCAACCGCGGCGGCCGAGCTTCGTCCTCCGGAGCGAATGAGATCCCCTACCCTTCAGTTGATTCTTCTGGCTGGCACGGCCGGCGTGCTGACGACGTCCTGCGAGGTCGAACCGCCTCCGTGCGGACCCTCCACCTGCTTCGGGTGCTGCACGACCTCCGGGGAGTGCCAGTCCGGCATCGCCGAGTCGGCGTGCGGCAGCGGCGGCTTCGCCTGCGTCACGTGCCCACCGACGATGGAGTGCTCGCCGTCCGTCGGTTGTACCGCGCTGCCTCAGGCGTCCGACGGCGGCTCCGGGGGAGGTGGTGGTGGCGGAGGAGGTGGTGGCGGCGGCGGGACGACCTGCACCGCCGAGTCGAACGCTTCCCTCTGCGCGCGCCTTGGCCGCTCCTGCGGCGCGCTCCAGGCCCCCGACAACTGCGGCAAGTCGCGCTCGGTCGCGAGCTGCGGCACCTGCAGCCAACCAAACTCGGCGTGCGGCGCCGCGGGCACCTGCGTCTGCCAGCCCGAAACCAACGCCCAGCTCTGCCAAAAGGCCGGGAAGAACTGCGGCGTCGCGACGCTGACCGACGCTTGCGGCATCGCGCGCTCGCCCTCCTGCGGCACTTGCTCGGGGACAAACACTTGCGGCGGAACCGGCACCCCCAACGTCTGCGGCTGCGCTCCCGAGACCGACTACCAGCTCTGCGCCCGCCTGGGCCACGCCTGCGGGGCGCTGACCGCGACCAACAACTGCGGGCAAAGCCGGTCGGTCACGAGCTGCGGCTCGTGCAGCGGGTCCAACACCTGCTCCTCCGGCGTGTGCGCCTGCTCCGCCGAAACCAACTCCGCCTTTTGCGCGCGGCTCGGTGCCGTCTGCGGCGCGGTCTCCGGCACCGACCTTTGTGGCAACCCCAAGAGCGTCGCCAACTGCGGAAGCTGCGGCACCTACCAGACCTGCGGCGGCGCCGGCGTGCCGAACCACTGCGGCTGCACGCCTGAGGCCGACTCCGAGCTCTGCGCGAACCTGGGCAAGAGCTGCGGCAGCGTCTACTCCACCGACAACTGTGGCTTCGGCCGGACCGCGACCTGCGGCACCTGCACGGCGCCCCAGACCTGCGGCGGCGGCGGTGTCTCCAACCTCTGCGGCTGCGCTCCCGAGTCGGACGCCCAGTTCTGCGCTCGCCTGGCGAAGAACTGTGGGACCGTCACGGCCGGCGACAACTGCGGGCTGGCCCGCTCGGTCACGTGCGGCAGCGGCTGCGGCAGCCTCCAGACCTGCGGCGGCGGGGGCATCGCCAACGTCTGCGGCTGCACTCCCGAGACCGACTCCGCCTTCTGCGCCCGCCTCGGAGCGAGCTGCGGGTCCCGCACCGGTACGGACACCTGCGGCGTGACGCGCAACGTGGCGAGCTGCGGCGCCTGCCCGGCCAACACCACCTGCGGCGGCGGCGGCACCGCCAACGCCTGCGGCTGCACCCCCGAGACCAACTTCGCCTTCTGCGCCCGCGTCGGCGCGCAGTGCGGCAGCCGCACTGGGGTCGACAACTGCGGCACCGCGCGCTCGGTGGCGAATTGCGGAACCTGCTCGCCGATGTCCGCCTGCGGCACCAGCGCCGCCAACGTCTGCACGCCCTACTCCGAGACCTTCAACCCCGTCTGCAACTCCGAGGGCTGGTGCTGGGAAGCCCCCAAGCCGTTCGGCGGCCCGCTCTACGACGTGCTCGCGCTCACCGCGAGCGACCTCTACGCCGTCGGCGGTGGCGCGATGGTGCTGCACTTCGACGGCTCGAAGTGGTCGGGCGCGTTCGACGGCAAGCAGCCCGCGCTGCGCGCCCTCTGGGCCAGCTCCGCCTCCGACGTGTGGATGGTCGGCGAGAAGGCCACCGTCCGCCGGGGCAGCGGGTCGACCTGGACGGCGGTGCCGCTGCCGGCAGGAGCGAGCGCGAACCTCTACGCGGTGCACGGGTTCTCTTCGAGCGACGTCTGGGTGGCGGGCGACTACCTCGCCTACCACTGGAATGGCAGCGGCTGGACTCCGTACTCCTTTCCGGCGCGGGTAACCGGCCTCTGGGGCGCGGCGAGCGGCGACCTGTGGGCGGTCGGCGCCGGCTTCATCTCGCGGTGGAACGGCACGGCTTGGGCGGCTCAACCGAGCATCACCTGGTCCTTCACCGACGTGCACGGGTTCTCGGCCACCGACGTCTGGGCCGTCGCGAGCGGTCACGTCCTGCACTGGAACGGCAGCTACTGGAGCGACGTCGCCAGCAAGAGCTGCACGTCCGTCTGGGGCACCGCTTCGACCGACCTCTGGTTCTCCTGCTACGACAGCGGCTACCAGCTCGAACACTTCGACGGCACGGCGTGGACGGCCGGAGGCGCCAACTCGGGAGACCGCCGCATCGGGGGCACCGCCGCGGGTGGCCTGGTGGCGGTCTCTACGTACGGCTTCATCGAGCGGCTCGTCAGCCAGCAGTGGGTGCAGGTCGCGCCGACCGCGGTCCCCTTGAACGGCACCCCCACCTCGTTGCAGGTGTTCCCCGGCGGCGACGCCCTGGCATTCGTGACCGGCTCGGGCCTCGGCCCCATCGCGAAGCGCAGCGGCGGAGTCTGGACTCGCTCGACCACCCCCGCAGAATACCCGCAGTGCGTCTGGGGGACTTCGGTGACGGACTACTGGGTCGGCAGCGAGGACAGTGACACGCACCGTCGGCCCATCGCCTACCACACGGTTGGTGGAGCCTCGACCGGCTACGACGTCACCTACACGTCGGGCACGCGCTACCCCAACATCACCGCGATGTGGGGCAGCGGCGCGGGCAACCTCTTCGGCGTCGGCGAGACCTACTGGAACTACTACTCGGGCACCACGTCCATCGACTACGGCTTCTACAAGTACGACGGCACGGCCTGGTCGCTGGTGCTGGACAACGCGACGACCGATTCCGGGCTTTCCTCTCCGCTTCGCTACATTCACGGCGCTTCGGCGACGGACGTCTGGGCGGCGGACTCGGGCGCAACCATTTGGCGCCTCGTCGGAGGAAGCTGGCAGCGGTTCACCACCGGCTCGCCGCTCATCGGCGGAGACGCCATCTCGGCGCTCTGGGTGCAGAGCCCCACCCGGGCCTGGTTCGGCGGCAACTTCGGCGTGACCTGGTTCGACACCGCCAGCGGGTTCGGCACCAAACAGCCGGTGCCGGCGCTGGGCGCCAGCTCGACGACGACGGTTCGCGGCATCCGCCAGAGCGCCATGCATGGGCTGGTCGCGGTGGGCGAGAGCGGCGGCCTGGGCACCTCGTGGAAGTGGAACGGCACGGCGTGGGCGCTGCAGTCGGGCTTCGACAGCCCCGTTCAGGCGCTCGAGCTGGACGGGACGGGCCTCGTCGCCGTCGGCAGCAACGGGCGCGTCTTCCGGAAGAAGTGACGGCGCGTCAGTACCGGAGCAACGTCACTTCCGGCAGCGGCGTGGACAGCGACGCCCGAGCGCGGCGAGAGCCACGAGCGCGAGCCCGTCCAGGCCGCCTTCTGCGCCCTGGCAGCCGCAGTCGACCGCGAAGGCCTTGGACTCCGAGGCACTGCAGGTGACGTCGACTTCGTAGCTCTGTCCCGCCGTGCCAGCGGGGTTGCTGGCAATCAGGCTGACCCGCTCGAGCTTGGCCTCGGAGGGCGTCCACTGCACCTGGCCCGTCGTGCTGTCCACCGCCAGGGCCCTTGGCGTACCCACCCCCGAGTACCAATGAATGGGCCGCGTCCCTCTCGCCAGGGGCCTGTCCTCGAGCTCCTTGGCGTAGTGGTACGCCGCGCGGCAGGCGGCTTCCTTCGAAGGTACGGTGAAGACTTGCGGCGGCGTCTCTCCCGAGGCCGTCTGCACCACCACGTCCACCCTGTCGGTGCAGACCAGCCCGTGGTTGTTTTTGACTCTCAACGTCGCCCGGACCGTCGCCGGGGTGTCGAAGGTCCTTTGCACGACCGGTTCCAAGCGCGTGCTTCCGTCGTCCTCGAAGGTCCACGCCGCCTGGGTAATGAGGCCGCCGAGGTTTGGGTCGACGTAGGCGGCGGTGAAGGTCACGGGCAACGGCACTCTTCCCGCGCTGGGGCTTGCCGACGCGCGGCAGATGGGGGGGAAGTAGGGCGGCTTGTCCACCACCACCTCGACATCGTCGGAACCGACACAACCATTACCGTCCACGCCCCACAACCGCGCCCGGTACCGCCCGGGGCCGTAGGTGTGCGACGGCTCTGCTACAGAAGAGCCGGTGTCGTCTCCGAAGTCCCACGCCCGGAAAATTCCCTGCGTGCAGTTGCACCCGAACGACACGGTGAGGGAGTCCACTCCATGGAGGGAGTCGGCAAGGACTTGCACCAACGGGGGATTGGGGCACTCCGCGTCTCCCACGACCACCCCGACGGAAGTCGAGCCTTGGCTTCCGAAGGTGTCGGTGACGGTGAGGTGGACGGTGTAGCCACCCGAGAGGGCGAAGGAATGGGACAGGCCGACCCCGTTACCCAGGTCCCCGTCGCCAAAGTCCCACTGGTAGGAGACGAGGGTCGCGCCCGGACCGGCCGTGCTCGTCGAGCCATCGAGGGAAATGGAATCGGAAACGCCGGCCGCGGGTGGAGCGGCCGTAATCCGGGCCATGGGTGGACTGACGGCCGCAGCGGCCACACCGACGTCGAAGGAGTAGCTGTCGGAAGAGCACGAGTCCTGGGCCCGAAGGCACAGACTTACCGTGCCGGCGGCGGCGGGAGTCCAGAAGACCAGGCCGGTGGCGGGGTCGACCTGGAAGCCAGCAACTGCAGGAGTGGCGCACGAGGCAAAGCCGACCGGGCCAGTCCCGCCAGTGACGCCCACTTGGCCGGTGGCGTTGAGTTGGTAGGAAACTCCCACGGCCGCGAAGAGGTTGGCGTCGTGGACAACCAACACGGGCGCGGCGCAGCCGCCGTCCAGGGCGCCAGCGTCGGCTCCTGCGTCAAGGCCCCCCGCGTCGGCAACACCGGCGTCCGAGGCGGGGCAAACGTCCAGGATGCCTGTCGTCGTGTAGAACGAGGTATTTCCCACGCCGTCCGCCGACCGGACGCGATACTGCCAGCGCCCACAGGCGACAATCTCGGGGTAGACGTTGGTGCTCGGGTTGGCGAGCACCGTCCAGGTGACCGGCGCGTCGGGGCTCCGCTCCAGTCCGTACCCCACCAGCCCCGAGCCGCCCAGGTCGGTCGACGCGCCCCAGGAAAGGGTGAAGCCGGTATCGGTGTACGGCTCAGAACCCGCGTCGATGGGTCCCGGTGTCGTCGGCCGCGTGTCGTCCACTTGAATCAGGTTGGAGCTCGCCGACCAGTCACTCACCAGGCCGCCCACAACGCCCGACAGTCGATAGCGGTAGAACCCGGTCGCCGGCGCATTGTCGGTGGTGCTCAGGCCCGTCACCACCGTCCGATGCGACCAGGTGCCGCCGTCGTCGCCACTGCGAGAAAGCACGTAGCTGTCCACCCCGGCGTCGGGCCAGGCCAGTTGGACGCTGGCGCTCGTCAGAGTCGGACCGGAGGCGGCCGACGGAACCGGGATGCCGCCCGGAGCCACCAAGTTCAAGGCGAGCGAAGGAGTGCTGTAGCCCGAACGGTTGCCGGCCACGTCCTGTGCGTAGACTCGGTAGAGGTATTTCCCCGGCCCCAGAATCACCGAGTAGCTCGCGCCCAGACCGACGGTGATTCCGATCCCGTAGCTCCCACCGTCGTTGTCGTTCCGTTCCAGGCTGTAGCGCGACACGCCGCTGAGGTTGTCGGTGCTGGGAGTCCAACTCAGGTTGCAGGTGCCGGTGCAGGGGTCCGGAACGCTGACCGGGGTCGGAGGCTGCGAGGGGGCCACGGCGTCCACGGTGAAATTCGTCTCGGCGGAGAACGAAGACCACGCACCGTCGGAGTACTGGAGGTGCCAGAAGTACTGAAGGCCGTCGGTGAGCGCTGGCGTCGTCCAGTAGCTGTTCGACCCCAGGGTTCCCGAGTCCACCGACCCGGCGCCTCCGTACGTTCCGGTGGCGAGTCTCACCTCGAAGTAGGCGGCAACGCGGAGGTCGCCTTCCGGGTCCGAATACGTGCTTCCGCTGAGCGGGGCGGAGGCCGTCGTCCAGCCGCCATCGGCCGGGCTGCGATTGGAAGGCGTCACCGGCGGAAGGGCCAGCGCCGCCGAGCTGGCCCCCAAGGAAAGCAACGCCCAGACGATGGGTCGCACAGGCACTTCTCTCCAACACTCCGGCCGGAACTTCATCCAAGAAAATACTCCCGGAATTGCGCAGTGCGATCAAGGCCTGTCGTCGAGATCGCCG
>JAHFDQ010000080.1:10815-14504 GCA_023248915.1 Archangiaceae bacterium
TCAAAAAGGAAGGAGACTTGAACGGATCAGTACCGGGGCAACGTCACTTCCGGCAGCGGCATGGACAGCGCGTCGAGCTTGCGCGCGTTGTCGCGGTAGACGACCCGGTCCGAGATGCGCCCCAAGTCGAAGCCTTCGGTGAGCACGCTCGCGCCGATGGCGCTCTCGGCCACCTCGCCCTCGGACAGGTCGGCGACCCCGCCCTCGGCCAACTGCAGGCCGCACTGGACGCTGCGCACAAGCCCGAAGCGCGTCAGTTTCAGGGCCGCGTCCGTCCCGAGCACCACCACCCCCGAGCCGCCCCGGTCGTCGCAGCTTCCCTGCGCCACGCAGGCCCGCTTGCCAGTGTCGGCGATGCGCACGTCCTCCAACTGCACGAAGGCCCCCGCGCCGACGAAGACGCCGACGTCGAGGTTCCGTTCGAGGACCGCGCGCGCCATGGAAAGCCGCGCCGAGCCCTGGACGTGCACTCCCCGGCCCCAGCGGCCGAGGGCGTCGCTGGCCGTGTCGGTCACCACGGCGTCGGTCAGCGAGACCGCGGTGCCCGGGTCGGTCAACTGCACCGCGACCGACGTGTTGCGTTCGAAGGCCACCCGGTACAGCGTCACCGTCGCCCCGCCCTGCGCCGCGAGGGCCGCACCGTCTCCTCCGGCGGCCGTGCCTCGGCCGTCAACCACGCTCAGGTCCGAGCCTTCGAGGGTGGTGCCGTTCCCATCCACCAGGACGCCCAGCGCCTGATTGCCAGCCAGGCGAACTCGCGCGAGGTCGACCGCGGCGCCCTTCGACACCTGCAGCCCGTTGGCGATGTCGACCGCCGCCGTGCCCGCGAAGGTGTCACGAACCTCGACGTCGGAGAGCGTGACGGCGCTGGCTTCGGCGCTGATGCCCGCGCTGTGGTTGCCTGCCAGAAATGCGTGGTCGACCACAACCCGAGCCCCGCTCTCCACCTCGAGCCCGGCCCCGTCGGCTCCCGTCGCCGAGGTCGTCGCCGTGTCCAGGACCACCAGCCCGCTGGCCGTCACCCGCGCGGTGGCGCGGGCGAGCAGCCCCAAGGTCCGATTGCGCAAGAGCGCGCAACGGGTGAGCGTCGCCGTCGCGCCGTCCTCGAACACCAGCCCGTTGCCGGCGTCATCGAGGTTGGCGGAAGACAGCGTGTCGCGCACCAGCACGTCCGTCAGGACGACGTCGGCCTGGGCCGCCGCGTTCAACCCCGCCTGCTGGTTCTGCTCGAGCACCGCCCTCGTCAGGGTCAGCCGTGCCTGCCGGATGAGGCTGGCGCCGTAGCCCATTTCCCCGTCGGCCCGCGCCCGCGTGCCCCGAACCACTGCGTCGGTGAGGGTGACGCGAGTACCCGCTTCCGACGCGGAAAGGGCCGCTTCCCGGTTGTCCTCCAGCGAGACGCGGGTGAAAGAAATCTCCGCCCCGTACTCGGCGTCGAGGCCCCGCCCCCCGGTTCCCGCCGGCCCGAGCTGAGTCTTGCGCACCACCACGTCGTGCCCGGTCACGCTCGCGCCGTTGCCCGCCAGAATCCCGATTCCCTGGGCGCCGTCCACCACGACGCCTTCCAGCGCGACCGTGTTGCCGCTCGGGTTGACCCGCACTCCGACGCACGGGCCGCCGAGGCGCAGGTTCTTCATTCGGCCACCCAGGCCCGCGGTCTTGACCACGGCGCAGTTGGCGGCGGCGGGGGCCGTCAGGAAGGTCTGGGCGACGCACGCCCCCCACAGCGTCACCCCGGGGCGAAGCGTAACCGGCTCGGAGAACGTCCCCGCGCCCAAGGCCACCGTCGCGCCGGGCGTGGCCACCGCCATGGCGGCGGCGATGCTGCCATACGGCGTCGCGCGGCTTCCGTCGCCCCCTGTCGCTCCCGCTCGGACGTAGAGAACGCTGGCGCCCGGCAACCCGACCGCCCATTCGTCCGCGCCGCAGGCAGTGCCGACCCTGCCGCAGGTGGCGTCTCCGGGGAAGCGGGCTTCGTCCGCGGCGCAGGCGCCCGGGCCGGCCGCGGGCCAGGGCTCGCACGTCGATGGAGCTCCCGACGCACCGGGCACTTCCTGCCAACCCGCCGGACAGGGCGTCAGGGTCACCGCTTCCGGAGCCTGCGGTGGGCTGGGAGGAGCGACGGGCGTCACCTCGAGCCCGCCTCCGTCCGGCGCCGGGGTCTCGCCGGAGGCCGGTGGACAGGCGGACGCGAGCAGGCAGCACAGCCCCGCGAATGCCGGCCTCATGGGCTGGGCACGGCCAGGCGCGGCGCGCTGAACGGCAGCTCGCTGCCCGGCGCCGGCACGACGATGGCCGGGGCCTGCACCGCCGCGGCCGTGTGCTGAACGATGACGCCGAGCTGTCCCGACTGCGCCGTGATGGCGCCCCGCTCGAAGGCCAGCCCGGTCGCGCCCAGGTCGATGAGCACCTGGCTGCGCTGGTTGGACTCGAGGACCGCGTCTTCGACCTGAACGTCGCCGCAGCCCTCGAAGAGCCCCACCCCATCGCCGACGTCCACCAGCACGCCCGGGGCCGCGGAAGTCTTGCCCATCACCGTCGAGGCGATGCGACCGCCCACCACGTGGATGCCTCGGGAAGCGCGGGCACCCAACCCCACCAGCGAGTTGCCCTCGACCGTGCAGTCCTGGAGCTCGAGCTTCGGCGCCTGCGCGGTGCCGGCGAGCGCCTGCACCCAGATGCCCCGGCCCAGGTTGTTGCGAACGACGACGTTCTGGAACGCCGCCTGCGTGCCCAGGTCGCCGTCGATGAGGACGCCCAATTCGGTGTTCGCCTCGACCACCGTGCCGTCCATCTGCAGCGTCGCTCCGTGGCTGGCGACGACCCCGTAGCCCGTGCCGAGGTTGGTGCCCCGGTTTTCGGCGACGCGCCCTCCCACCATCTTCACCGACGCGCCGTGCGCCAACAGCCCCGCGCCGCTCAGGGTCAGCTCGACGTCGTGCAATTCGGACACCGGCCCGTTCACGCAGTCCTCCTCGCACCAGGCGACGACCGCCCCAGTCCTGGCGCCCTCGACTGCCACGTCGACCAACTGGCAGGGCCCCCGGTCGATCCACACCCCCACCTCCGCGGCCGACGCCACCCGGATTCCGCTCAGGTTGGCGCCAGGCGAGAGAACGACCGCGTCCGTTGCAACTCCGTCGCCGGCGATGACGACGCGCGTGCCTGCTTCGGCTGCCAGCGTCACGTCGGCGGGAACGGTCAGCGCCGCGCCGTAGGTGCCGGCCGCGGCGACCACGCAGGTTCCCGGCTTGGCCCTAGCCAGGGCGGACTTCAGCCCGGCGGCGTCGGGGCCCGCGGTCACCGTCTCGCGGCAGGTGACTGCGTCCGGCAGGTGCAGCACCGGCGGCTTGCAGCCGGCGACGAAGACCATGAGAGCAAGGGCCGAAAGGCCAGCCCGCGTCCGGAACATGGGTCGGAGCCTTACTCAGCCACCGGATGCGCCGCAAGCCAGCCCTCGGCTCCCGCCCCTGTCGTGACCTCGCGTATGTGATGGAGAGCAAGGCGCCGAAGACCGATGGGGCGCTCGCGGGATTAGAATGGCGCCGTGAGCGACGACCTGTTGGACCGGACGCCCGAGGCCGCGGTCCGGATGATTACGCTGGGGTTGCTGGATGAGGCGGTCGCCGCTTCTCGGCGCCTTGGGGACGAGCAGGACGGCGAAGCGCTGCATGACTTCCGGGTAGCTC
>JAHFDQ010000424.1 GCA_023248915.1 Archangiaceae bacterium
CCCCCCCGCGTCGCCACCGGGGGCGGCAGAACGGGCCAGGTCGAGGTTGAGCCGGGGCCGCTCGAGGTGTACCCGGTCCAGCTCGACCCCGAAGGGCAGGCGGAAGGTGCGCAGCTCAGCCACTACTTCGTCCGCCGCGAACAGGGGTTCGTCCGCGCCGGACTCGAACACCGACAAGCCCTTCAGCGTCACCGTCTGCGTGAGCGGGTCGATTTGGCAACTGTTCACCCCGACATCGCGCCCGAGCAGCCTGGGCAACTCGCGGCGAAGCGCCGTGCAGGCTGCGTCGGCGGCCAGGTCAGTGCGCAGAACCAGCACCAGGCCGGACAGGCCCAGCGCGCACAGGAAGAGCAACTTCCTCGCCGCTCGTCTGGGCTGCCTTGGCACGCCTACAGCTTACCCAGCCCCTCGAGGTACCGGTCTATTTCGGCCAAATCCAGCCGGCTCTTGGGAGCCTTGGGGGCCGCCTGCGGCGCTGGCGGGGCCGGGCTGGGGTCGGCGGTGCCCGTGGCGGCCTCGGGGCCCGGACTCAGGTTCGTCAGCCCGAGGTTGGTGCCAATCTGTTCCACCAGAGCGCCCGAGATCTCCTCGGATCTCGCGAGAAACGCCTCGAAGAGGGCGTTGTCGCACACCGTGTTGATGACCCGGGGAGACCCCCCCGACTGGCGGTGGACCGCCGCGATCGCCTCGGCCGTGAACGGCATGCGCGGGCAACCGGCCAGGCGCAGCCGGTGCTTCACGTAGGCCTCGGTCGACTCGGGCGTGAAGTGTTCGAGCCGGTACCGCAAGGCAACCCGCTGGGCGAGCGGCGGGTCGAGCCTGAGGTTGCGCTCGATCTCGGGCAGGCCGAAGAACACGAAGGAGATCAACTTCCGCTCGGGCACTTCGAGGTTGAGCAGCCCGCGAAACTCTTCCATCAGCTCGCGGGTCTCGAGCATCTGGGCCTCGTCGATGAGCACCACGGCCTTCTTGCCCGACTCGTAGATTTGCAAGAGCCGCTGGTAGAGCTGCGACAGGAGCGCCAGCTTCTCCTGCGCGGGGCTCTCGACCCCGAGCTGCAGCGCGATGCGGCGCAACAGCCAGCTCGCGGTGATGCCCGAGTGGATGATGACCAGCAGCGCCGCCTCGTACTCGGCTTCGGGCAGCGAGTCGAGCATGCGCCGGGCGAGCGTCGTCTTGCCCGCCCCGATGTCGCCCACCAGAATCGACAGGCCCTTCATGTAGCTGACCGCGTGCATCAGCCGGACGAGCGCCTGCGAGTGCTGAGTCGAGTTGTAATAGAAGCGGCTGACCGGAGCGTTCGAGAACGGCTCTTGTGCGAGCTCGAAGAAGTCGAGGTACGTCGCCATGGCTGACTAGACGAAGCCGACTTTCCGGTTCTTGGGGCCCGTGCCTTCGCCCGGCTTCGCCGACCCGCCGGCGGCGCCCCCGCCCTTCGACCCGCCACCGTCCGACCCTTTGCCGCGCGCGCCATTCGCGCCATTCGGCCCGCCGGGCTTTGCGCCCTTGGGCGGCAGCGGGTCGTCCTCGGCCTCGGTGGTCGCGGCCAATCGCGTGATCAGCCTCGCCACATCGCGGTACTTGGCGTCGAGCGACCGGACGATCTCGAAGTGGAACAGCGCCTTCCCCGGGCTTCCGTTCGCCTCGTGGGCGCAGGCCAGCTCGTAGCGGAGCGCCTTCTCGGTGTCGCCCGTCGCGAACTCGCTGCCCAGGCCCGCCGTGAAGGCTTCGACCGCCGCCCCGTGGTCGCCCTTCTGCACCTGCAACAGGCCCTTCATCGTAAGGCAGTCGATTTCCTTCTTCTTGCCCAGGCAGCCCTGCCTGGCGACGTTGAACTCTCCGATGGCATCGTCGAGCAGCCCCATCTCGCGGTAAGCAATGCCGAGATCGTAGTGGGTGTCGACGTCCTCCGGCTTGACCACCTTCTCGAGCCCCTTCTTGAACTCGGAAAAGACTTCCTCGACCGACACCTGGTAGTCGTCGGTGGCCGGCGTGGCCGCCGCCTCGCCGCTGCCCGCCTCTCCCAGCTCGCTGGCCAGCTCGTCCGCGAGGTTGAACCCGTCGGCTCCAGCGGCCCCGGCCGCGTCGTCCGAGACGGGCGCCACCGTGGGCGGCGGAGCGTCCTCGGCGGGCGCCGCGGCTTCGCCTGCGCTTCCTCCGGACGCTTCCATCGCCTGCAGCCGCTCGTTCAGCTCGGTGGCGCGGGCGTGGCCGGGGTAGGCGATGAGAATCGTCTCGATGATTTCCCGGGCCTCTTCCGCGAGCCCCTGGTCGAGGAAGAAGGCGGCTTCGTCGCACTCTTCCGAGGCCGGTTCCTCGTCGGGAGGCGCCTCGACCTTCTCTTCTTCGACTGGCGCGGACGCGGCGGCCTCTTCGCTCGACTCCAACGCTTCGAGCGGCGGTTCGTCCTCGACCGAGCCTTCCACCGGTTCTTCCTCGGCGGCCTCGGCCTCTGCCGCCCCGGGCGCGGCGGCATCCGCCAGGAGCGAGCTCGACACGACCGTTCGCGGTTCGGGGTCGAGCTCTTCGGGCGGGCCCTCGGCGGCCTCCGGCGAGTCCTCGAGCTCATAGGTGCCGTCGGCGGCCGGTTCGGACCCGGGCTCAGGTTCAAGCTCAGGTTCGGGCGGGCGCGCCTTGCCGCCCCGGAAGTAGCCGGGCTGGGTCGCGCTGGCCTCGGCCAAGAGCTCGCTGATCGGCCGCTGGTGAATCTGGGTTTTTTCTTCGGACTCTTCCTCTTGTTCGTCCCCCAGGCCAAAACGGCCGGTGGGAGACTCGAGCTCGAAGTCGTGCGACCCTGAGTCGGGCGCGACGTGGGTTCGCCCTTTGCCCGCGGCCTTCTCGGGCCTCGCGTCGAGCATTTCCATGACGACGTTCTCGGCCGAGATTTCGGCCGACGACGGCAGCACCTCCTCCGAGCCCAGCGCGATGACCTGGTCCTGCTCCTTGGTCTTGCCGTGGGCGATCGCATTGCCCGAGGGCTCGGCGTCGGCCAGCACGAGCTGGTCGTCGGCGACGACCTCGTCAGATTCTCCGGTGGTCGCGGTCTGGAGCGCGACGTCCTCATTCGCGAGGGCGTCTTCCGGCGCGTCGGCGACGATGATTTCCTCGTCGCTGGAGTCGACCAGGATGGCGTCTTCCGCCACCGGTTCGGAAGACTGCACCGGGTGGGGCGCCCCGGTGACCCGCAGCACCTCGAGGAAGGCGCCGACCTCGGGGTGGCCGGGGTTCTGCTCGAGAATGGTCGCAAGGTAGGGCTGGGCGCGCTTGACGTCTGCCCTGCGCGTGCACAGCCGCAAGACGTTGAGCAGCTGCTCGGACGCCTGGGCGTGGTTGTTCGACGCCGCGTAGATGTTGTAGGCCTTCTCGTGCGCGTCGAGGTTCTCGGGGTCGACGGCGAAGATCTTCCGCAGGTGCTCGAGCGCCTTGTCGTGCAACCCGTACTTCACGTAGACGTCGGTCTCGGTCAGAAGCTTGCCGAGCTGGTCCTTGCTGACCGCTGCCACCGCCGCCACAGGAGCCGGTGCCGCGGGCGGAGGCGGCGCGACCGCCGGGCTCGACGGCGGCCGTTTCGGTGCTGGCGCCGCGGGTGCTCTTTCCGGGGCCGGCTTGGGCACCGCCGCGGCGGGGGCCGAGACCGGCTCGGGGCTGCGGGCCACCGCGCGCGAGGGCCCCAGGTGCGCCACCAGGTCGGCGTCATTGGGGTCGATCGCCTCGATCTGCTTCCACACCCCTGCGGCGTCGTCGTTCCGGCCTTTCTCGACGTAGACCTTCGCCAGTTCCTTGTAGACCGACAGCGTCTTCGACGTCTGCCCCAGCCCCTGGAACGCGGTGCCCAGCAGGCGCAAGGTGTTGACGT
The DNA here is from genome assembly GCA_023248915.1 of Archangiaceae bacterium. GTDB lineage: Bacteria > Myxococcota > Myxococcia > Myxococcales > Myxococcaceae > JAHFDQ01. The sequence goes on from JAHFDQ010000424.1 coordinate 3,857, forward strand.
CGCGCGCGTCGGCCTTGAAGCAGACCTGCAGCTTGGCCAGCGCACGCTTCTGGTCGCGCTTGGCCAGGTAGGCCTCGGCCAGCTCGCGCGCCAGGTCGAGGTCTTGCGGTTCTAGCGCGCTGATTCGCTCGGCGACGCGCAGGTAGTCTTCGATGCGGTTGTGCCGCTTCAGATACTCGGCCGCGCGCTTGAACTCGACGCCGGCCTCGTTCTCGAGCTTCTCTCTCGCGTAGAGTTCGGCCAGCTTGATGCGCGAGGCGACGTTCTCGGGGTCGAGGTCGACCATCTTCTTCAAGGTGTCCAGCGACGACTTGCTGTCGCCGGCCTTGTCGTGATGGTTCGCGACGATCTGGTAGTACGCCATCGCCTCGCTCATCAGCTGCAACTGCTGGTGCAGCTCGGCGAGCCGGAGGTTCACCTCGATGAGGTTGGGGTTGAGCTTCAGGACCTGCTTGTAGAGGGCGACCGCCTTCAGGAAGAAGCCGTCGGTCGAGTAGCTCTCGGCGACCTTGGTGAAGAAGAGCGCGGCCTGCTCGTTGTCGTTCTTCTTCTGGTACAGCTCGCCCATCTTCTGGAGCACCCGAACTTCCTTCGGGTCGGCGTCCAGGATCTTCTGGTACTCCTTGATGGCCTTGTCGTAGGCCCCCTTGGCGACCAGCTTCGCCGCTGCCTCGATGATCTTGTTCTTGTCCATCGACGAGCGCTTCCCGCCTTGCCACCAAAAGCCTTGAACTGCCTCGGGATTTCCCCAAGAAGTGGAGCGAGAGGAGGGTTCGAGGGTATCGGAATTGACACCGACAGGTCAAGGATACGCCCTCGCCGCGCGCCCTGCTTTCGCGAGGCGAATCAGGCGCTTGCCGTTCGTCAACCGACCCGCTAGGGCGTGTCCTCGATCGCCTTCTTCAGGCGATGCGACCCGGTCTCCGAGGCGAGCAGCCGCTCGACGAAGCGCGTGTCGTAGTCGCCCGAGATGAAGGCCTCGTCGGCCAGCGCCGCGCGGTGGAACGGCACGTTGGTGCGGATGCCCTGAATCACGAATTCGCCGAGCGCCCGTTGCATGCGGCGAATCGTCGTTTCCCGGTCTTCGGAAAACGCCACCAGCTTGGCGAGCAGCGAGTCATAGTGCGGCAGCACCGAGTAGTTCTCGTACGCCGCCGAGTCGACCCGAACGCCCAGGCCGCCAGGAGCGCTGTAGGCGGTGATCTTCCCCGGGGAAGGGGCGAAGGTGACCGGGTCTTCGGCGTTGATGCGGCACTCGAGCGAGTGGCCCTGCATCTTCACGTCCTTCTGGCGGCGCTTCTGCAGCTGCCCGGCGGCGAGCTGAATCTGGGTGCGCACCAGGTCGATGCCCGTCACCATCTCGGTCACCGGGTGCTCGACCTGCAGCCGGGTGTTCATTTCCATGAAGTAGAACTTGCCCTTCTCGTCCATCAGGTACTCGATGGTGCCGAGGTTGTTGTAGGCGATCTTCTCCATCGCCTTGACCGACAGCCGGCCCATCTCTTCGCGCAACTCGGGCGACACCGCAGGCGACGGGCTTTCCTCGATCAGCTTCTGGTGCCGGCGCTGCACCGAGCAGTCGCGCTCGCCCAGGTGCACGATGTTGCCGTGCTCGTCGGCGACGATCTGAATCTCGATGTGGCGCGGCTTCTCGACGTACCGTTCTAGGTACATCTCGCCGTTGGCGAACGCCGCGACC
>JAHFDQ010000081.1 GCA_023248915.1 Archangiaceae bacterium
CGGGGCTTGGTCGTCGTGAAGGGTTTTCGGCCCCGGTCGCGACGCGGTTGCCTACCTTGGGCGTATCGGACCTACCTTGGCCAAATCAAGAGTGGTTCCGTGTTGTTAGGACCTTTCGCGCCGCGCGAGAAACCTTTGCGCCGGTAGGTGAGGGCGAGCGCAACGCCAAGCGCTATTACACCGGAGCCGCCCGTCGATCCACAGCCGCAAGAGGCCGGCCTGGGCGTGATCGACTCGACGACGGCGGTGCGGAAGACCGCGACGGCCCGGGCGCCATCGGGGGCGACCGCCGTGACGGTGAACGAATAGGGGCCTAGTCCCGCGCCGGGGTCGACGGTGCCGGAGATCGCGCCGTCGCTGGCCAGGGCGAGCCCCGGAGGAAGCCGGCCACCGTAGAGCCGGGCGGTCGCGGGGGGCGCTCCCGAAACCAGCGCGGCGGCCTCGACCGCCTGGCCGCGAAGAAGCTCGGCCGGAAGGTCGGTGCGGAGCGAAGCGACCCCCGCTTCCACGGTCAAGACGAAGGCGCCTTCCTGAGCGCGGCCCGAGCCGTCGTGTACTTCCAATCGCAGCGGGAAGACGCCCGCCGCCACCGGCGTCCCGAGGATGAGCGCCACCTCGCCGGCAAAGGACAGCTCGAGGCCGGGCGGCAGCGGGCCCCTGGCGAGCGACCATTCCACCGGGGGCGCGAGCGGCGACTGGTCGGCGTTTCGGGCGACGACGTCCAGGGCGAAGGACTCGCCGACGGCGGCGAGGGCGATTCCCGGCGTGACGACTTCGAGCCCGCTCGCCTCGAGCACCGTCATCGACGCCTCGAACGAGGCGGTCGCTCCCGAGCCGTCGATCACCTGCGCGACGAAGGTCGCCGTCGTCCCGGCTGCCGCGGGGGTGACGCCCGCCAGCCGACCCGCGGCGTCGAGCGCCAGCCCCGGCGGGAGCTGACCCGAAGCGACGCGCCAGGAGTAGGGCCAGGTTCCCCCCAGCGCCGAGAAGAAGTCCTCGTAGGGAACCGACCGGGCCAGGGGCGCGAGCCGCCGCGTGGCGACGGCGAGCTCGGACGTGAACGGGACGATTCGCAGCACCAGCCGCGCCGAAGCGCTGCGGCTTCCCGAAGAAACCGTCACCGAGAACGCCACCACCCCAGGGTCGACCGGAGTCCCGCTGAGCCGGCCATCGGAGTCGAGCATCAGCTCTGCCGGCAACGGCTCCACCGCGGGGTCGGCCGCGAAGGTATACCCCCCCGTCCCTCCTCGCCCGGTCAGCCGCGTTTCGTACGGCACGCCCGCGCGCGCGTCGGGCAGCGACAAATTCGAGACCTCGAGGGCCTGGGCCTCGATGGTGATCTCCTGCGAGGCGAGCCCGTCATCGTCAAACGAGATCTCGTCCACCTGACCCGCGCCAGGCGGGTTCACCAGCAGCCCCAGGTAGTAGGTCGCCGGAGGGGTGCCGGACGGCACACGGACCAGCTCGGTCGCGGAGTCCTCGGCGCCGGCCGCCAGCGTCACCCTGCCCTCGTCGGCCAGCCCGGAGGCGGTCTCGATCAGCAGCACCGGGTCGAGCTCGGTCACGGCCGGGTTCACCGTCAGGACGTAGCGGTACCGCACCTGCGAAGCCGCGAGGTTCCCTGCGTTCCGCACCCGGCGCGTCACCGCGATCAGCTCGCCCTGCCCTGCCTTGTCCGGCCCGACGACAGAAGCGGGCACCAGGTCGGCGGCAGGAGCCCTCACCCGCTGCGCGGCCGACCGGTTGACGTCGTTGGACGGGTTCGCCTCGGCAGCCCCCGCCGCCGGCACCGCCACGGCGAAGACGTAGAAGAGGCCGGGCGCGAAACTCGCTCCAGACATCCCGCTCGCAGGAACGGGGGCGACCAGGTGCACGAGCGTCGACTCGCCCGGGCCCAGCGTCAGCCCTCCCACGAAGCCGATCTCGGGGTCGCTGGCGGCGTTCAGCACCGCGTTGTCCGAGAGGTAGAACACCACCGCGGCGCCCGCGGCCGTAGCTCCTCCGACGTTCGAGACCGTCGCTTCGACGCGCGCGTCCACCCCGAAGAACGCCGAGGCGGACAGCCCATTCGGCGGCAGCGCATCGCGGACCTCGACCGGCCCCACCGCCAGATCGGCCTGCTCGACCATCACCTGCGCCGAAGAGAAGGCGACATTATTGGTCTCGGACAGCTCGGCGATTGCCCCAGCCGCCGGCCCGTCGTCGAGCTGGAGCACCAGCAAGTAGGCGCCCTTCGGGACGCTCGCAGGCAGGGCGAAGCTCGGGTCTCGGGAAAGCGTCGCTCCGCCGGCGACCGTCTCGGCGCCGGAGTAAACGAGCAGATCGCCGGCGCCAAGGTCCGCGTCGGCCGAGAGCCAAACCTTGACCGAGGTGGTCCCCGCGGCGTCGAGCCCCTGGTTCGCCAGGACGAGGTGGGGTGCCAGAAGCTCGCCCGGCCCGGCCGTGGCGGGGCCGGTGATGCTCTCGGCCACGAGGTCCTCCCCCGGCCGCGGCGGCGCGTAGGTGGCCGCGACGTTGTCGGTCTCGTCGGACTCGGCGACGGCGCCGGCGGCGTCGAGCACGGCGATGACGTAGTAGCTGCCGGCGGCCGGCAGCGGCACCGTCGAGACCGCCTGGTGCGCGAGCGTCGCCATCGGCCCCAGCGTGAAGGGCCCCTCTGCCGCGGGCGCGAGCGCGACGTCCAGCGCCGGCTCGTAGGTGGTGTTCGCGGACAGGAACAGGCGGTAGCTGAACCCATTCGCCGCCGCCTGCCCCCAGTTGCGCGCCACCAGATCGGTGGTGACCACCAGGTCGCTGCCGGCCTGGACGACCTGGCTGACTGCGAGGCTGACCGCCACCAGGTTCGGCAGCGCCGGCGGCCCGAACGTCACCGACTTCCCCGACGGGAAGTCCGCTAGCGCGCAGTAGGCGTACGGCTGGTTCGAGCACGGGAAGGCGGCGACCCCCTTGGTGCCGGTAGGGTCTTCGAGGCCCGCGCTCGCCGACAGCGCCGGCCCGGCGCCCGTCATCGGCCCGTAGAAGAATTCAATCACCCCGTTCTCCCAGAGCCTAACCTGGAAGGTGAGCGAGTAGGTCGCGCTGGCGGACCAGGCGTTCCAGTCGCGCCACTCGATCGCGAGGCCGGCGCCGTTCGGCCCCGCCAGCGCCTCCTGCTGCAGCTTCGACTGGGGGTTGCCGCCCTTCAGGTCGTCCCAGAGAGGGGCGATGACGCCATTCGGCAGGCCGCCCGAAGGCAGCGCCGCGTTGCCGGGGTAGTCGCAGGTGGCGCAGGCCGTCGGCTCGAAGAAGGCCACGCCGTTCGCGGTGACGACGAGCTCATCGTACGCCTTGCCGTAGAACGTGAAGGTGAACCCGAGCGGGACCGCCGCCCGGCCGTTGTCGAGCGGCGCGCTGCCCGCGAGCGCAACCGGGGCGGGCGTGGTGAGTGCCGGGTAGGCGGCCGACGCCTGCGTCGCCACGTACGTCTGGGCGTTCGCCTGGCCGGCGAGGAACGCGGCGACCCCCAGCACGTAGCGCGCGAGCCTCATCGACGGCCATCTCCCGTTTCCCCCGGCCGGGGCGGCACCTTATATGTCAGACTCCGTTGAATCGCGCCCGGGTGATGGGAGTCGTTGAGCCGATGCGACGCAGCGCAGCAGGGCTTTTACTGGTGGCGGGCGCGGCCCTGGCGGCGGCTCCGGCGCGCGCCCCCTCGCACGAGGCGCTGCGCACCCACTGCCTCCTCTGGGCGGCCGACCCGAAGAGCCCCTGGGCGATGGCGCACGGCGTCACCGCCCTCGGCACCGCGTTCGCCGCGTCCGACGGGCGGCGCGCCGCCAACGTCATCGTCGGCGACTTCCTCACCCAGGCGCCCGAAGGCTCGCTGAACCCGTACGCGTTCGCCCACTTCGCGCCCGACGGCACGCCCATCGAGCCTCACGCCAACCTGAACGCCAAGACGCTGGTGCTGGCGGGGCTGCCCCCGTCCACGAAGTTCAAGACGTCCTTCGGGCAGGTAACCCTCCAGCAGCTGACCGACGGCGTGCAGCGCGGCTTCCTCCACGCCCCCGCCAGCGAAGAGTACTGGCGCACCATGGCGTGGACGCTCGACCTGCTCTCGGCCCTGCACACCCCCGGGCCAGGGGCCGTATTCAAGAACGGCGCCGGCGACAGCGTCGACCTCGACCAGGTGATGGACGACGGCCTGGCCTACCTGGAGAAGGCAGAGGAAGACTTGGCCGAGGGCCTGGCCAAGGGGCAGCCCGAGGTGCCGAAGCGCAAGCAGGGCATCTACGCGCACAACTGCGGCGGGCTGCACCTGGTGCAGGCGGTGAATTCGTGGGCGCGCTTCCCCGCGGTGAGGAAGCGCTGGGGCGCGCGTTTCACCCGGCAGGTGGACGTGCTCTTCTACCGGCTCGGTTCCGAGGCGCGGCAGTACGACGCCGCGCTGGCGGCGGCGCCCCAGTACAAGCTGCAGATTCTGGTCCAGATGGTGAAGTTCTACGGCCACTTCCTCGAGACCGCCGGCCGACTGAAGGCGGACGGCTCGATCGTCCCGACCGAAGAGCAGAAGCGCACCGTCGAGAAAGCCAAGGCGCTGCTCGACCACGCGGTGCGCGAGCTGCAGGCGGCCAAGGCGTTCGAGTCGATGGACTCGCTGAAGAAGTCGCAACCCCAGGTGTACCTCGATCTCATCGGCGACTCGTGCCACGCCGCGCACGGCTGGGACTACTGGCGCTGAGCGTTTCCGTTGTGGTTCCGGCCCGGGCACGGCTAGAACCCACCCATGCGAAAAGCTCTGCTTGCCTCGGTTCTCGGGCTGGGCGCGGCGACAGTCGTTCCCGCCGTGCTGTCCGGCTGCACCAACGAAGGCTGTTTGGCCGACGAACCCGGGTGCAAGGTGCCGTCGCCGTGCCAGAAGCTGTCCTTCACCTGCGACACCGCCGCGGGGCTCGACGTGCGCACCGTGACCGACGCGCGCCGCGACCGGCCGGGCGGCTGGGACGGCCTGGCCTCGAACGGCGACGTGCTGCTCACCAACGGCAAGGTGGTCGCGACGATCGCAGGCATCGGCCACCAGAACTTCCTCGACCCGAACGGGGGCTCGTTGCTCGACCTGGCCAACGTCGGCAAGGGCAACGACGGCCTCAACCAGGTGCTGCAGGTGGTCGGCATCCTCCCCGGCGACTCGGTCGAGTACACCTCGCTCGACCTCATCTCGGAGAAGCCCACGCGCGTGGCCGTTCAGGCCGCGGGCACGCTGCTCGGCCACCCCGACCTGAAGGTGCACACCCTGTACGAGGTCTGGCCCTGCGAGCCGGGCGTGCGCGTGCGCACCGAGATCTTCAACGGGGAAACCACCCAGCAGCTCTGGGCGCTGTCCGACGGCTGGTACTGGAGCAAGCGCGAGGCCCTGCCCTTCACCCCGGGCAAGGGTGCAGGCTTCGAACACCCTTCGTTCGGCCTGTTGACCGTCAACGACGTCTACCGGCTGGTCCCGTACCTCGGCGCCAGCTCTCACTCGGCGCCCTACGCGAGCTACGCGGAAGTGAGCTGCACCGACTCGCTGCTCGAGGGCTTCCAGTCCGAGACGGTGTCGACCGCCGGCCTTCGCCGCGCGGTGGTGCCGCCCCGCGATTACCAGGTGTTCGAGCGCTTTGTCGCGGTGGCTCCGTCGGCCGACGTCGCGGGCGCGGGCGACATCGCGATGGACCTGCGCACCCAGCTCTTCCACGAGGCGACGGTGCGGCTGGTGGGCAAGGTCGACCTGCCGGGCGTGACGGCGCTTACCGGCGAGCGCGAGGTCAGCGTGCAGGTGAGCGAAGGCCACGCCGCCGACGACGCGACCGCGCGCACTCCTTGGACGCAGGTCGTCCCCCAGTCTGATGGCCGCTTCCACGTGCTCGTCCCCGCGGGGAAGCCCTACGTCATCGAGGTCTGGTCGTTCGGCCAGAAGGCGATCGAGAAGGAGATCCCGGCCGCGACCGCCGACGCCGATCTCGGCACCTTCACCCTGCCCTCGACCGCGAAGGTCTCCTTCCAGGTCACCGACGCCGACACCTCTGCGGGCGTGGACGCCGAGATCTTCGTGCTGCCCGCGGACGACGCGACCAAGGCCGGCAGCGCCGGCACCTTCCACGGCCAGTTCGGCACCTGCCACCCCTGGCTGGGGCAACCGCCGGGCGCCTCGCCGGCCTGCAACCGCGTGCTCGTCCACGACGGAACGGCGACGGCCGAGGTGCCGGCCGGCAACTTCCACTTCCTCGCCTTCCACGGCCCGTTCTGGACGCTCGGGCACCAGGTGGTCGCCTTGACGCCGACGGCCCAGACGATCGCCTTCAGCCTGAAGAAGCTGGCGCTTCAGCCCGCGGGCAGCCTCACGGGAGACTTCCACGTGCACGGCGCGGCGAGCTTCGACAGCAGCATTCCCGATCTCGACCGCACCCTGTCGTTCTCGGCCAGCGACGTGCAGGTCATCGTCGCGACCGACCACGACGTCGTCTACGACTACTCGGTGGCGCTTTCCCAGCTCGGGCTCACCAGCCGCATCAGCCTGGTCGCCGGCGTCGAGACCACCGGCCACATACCCTTCATGCGCATTCCGGACTACGGCTTTCCGCTGGTCATCGGCCACTACAACTTCTGGCCGCTCCGGTACGATCCCACCTTGCCCAGGAACGGCGGCCCGTACGACGAGCTGGTCGAGCCCGGCGAGCTGTTCGACCGGACCAAGCCGCTCTTCACCGGCAACTCCGTCATCGAGCTGAACCACCCCTGGGCCGACCCCGAGTTCGGCCGCGACCTGGGCTTCCCACGCGCCCTGTCGCTGAACACGCTCGAAGACCTGCCCTCGGCCGACAACGGCACCGCCGCCGGCATGTTCGTGCGGCCTCCGAGGGCCGACTTTCCCAAGAACGACTCGCACGACGCGCAGGAAGTCATGAACGGCTCGAAGAACGAGTCGCTGGCCGCCTACCGCGCCTTCTGGTTCTTCATGCTGAACCAACCGCGCGAACTCAAGGTCGGGACCGCCAACTCCGACTCGCACGGTCTGACCGACAGCACACTGGGCATGCCGCGCAATGTAGTCTGGGCGGCCACCCAGGCGGGGCCCGGCTTCAACGTCGACACCTTCAACCAGGCGGTGAAGGAAGGCCGCGTGCTCGGCACCAACGGGCCGATCATCGAGGCCTCGGTGGACGACGACGGCGGCGGCATTCACGCGTTCGGGCTCGTGCCGTTCAAGCCCAAGACCGGCGGCAAGGTGCACGTGAAAGTCTCGGCGGCGCCCTGGGTGCCCGTGCAGGAGGTGCGCTTCGTCGTCAACGGCAAGGTGGTGAAGACGGTCTCGGGTTCGTCGCTGGCGAGTCCCGGCGAACCGTTCGGGTCCGTCGGGCTGGTGCGGTTGGAGGGGGACGTGCCCCTGTCCGACCTCATCTCGGGCACCCGCGACGCGTGGATTGTCGTCGAGGCGGGCCTGACGCTGCCGCTCACCGGCGACCTGGGCGGAACGCTCGACGGCCAGCCCGACGGAGTCCCCGACACCGGCGACAACAACGGCGACGGAGTGGTGAACGCCGATGACGTCGCCCCGGGCCAGAAGTACGGGCCGCTGAAGACGTTCGACCCGCCTGCCGACCCGGCCGACCCGCTCTTCGCGTTCGGCGCCATCACCGAGGGCTACCCCTTCGCCTTCACCAACCCCTTCGTGCTCGACGTGGACGGCAACGGGCGCTTCGACGCTCCGGGCGTTCAGGGAGGTAACTAAGATGACCTGCCGAGCTGCCTTGGCCCTCTTGGCCCTTCTCCCCGCCGCGACCCTCGCCCAACCCGCGGTCTCCGCTCCGGCGGCGCCCGAGCCCGCGAGCCCGCAGTCCACGCCCGACCCCTGCGCCCGCTGGGTGGCCCCGGGCCTGGAGGAAGGGCCGGTCGCCCTGGGCTTCTTCGAGGCCGACGTCGCCACCGGCCGCCGCGTCTGCCCGCGCAGCGAGGCGGGCATTGGCGGACGACTTGGGCTCACCGTCGACACGCCCAACTTCTACGGCGCCATCGCCGGCGACGGGCTGGTGTTCGCCAGCCTCGCCGCCGACGACCGCACCGAATTGTTCGCGACCTTCGAGGCGGTGCACCATCAATGGGTGCAGAACGCGGTCCTGAAGGGCAGCACCACCTCGCTCGGGCAGTTGACGGCCGGCGCCTCGCACCAGACGTTCGAGTCCGGCCACTGGCTCGGCGCCACCAGCGCGCGCTTCATGCTGCCGACGTCGACCGCCACGCCGCGGGTCGCGGTGGTGGGGCTCGAGCTGGGCCAGGCGGTGAGTTACCGGCGCTACGACACGGTCGAGCTGCACGGCTACCTGGGAGCCGACGTCTCGGCGGGGCTGTCGGCCGCGGCGTCCGACGTCCGCGCCGGCCTGCTCTTGAACGTGGGCGCCCAGTGGTCACCGGCCTCGAGCTTCGGGCTGGTGGTCGACCTGAACGACCACGTCGGAGGCACCGCCACCTACCTCGCTCCGGCCCTCGGCCTGCGCTTCCGGCCCTGGCGCGACGTCGGCGCCGAGCTGGACGTGACGCTGCCCCTGGCCGGGACAGACCGGCACGACGTCGTCGCGGGGCTGCGGGTCGGCACGCGGCTGTAGGGCCCCGAGCGCTACTTCGACATCGAGCGCAGGTAGGCGACCAGGTCGGCGATCTGCTCGGGCTTCAGCGTCTTGCCGAAGCCGGGCATCGCGGGCGCGCCGGGCCCGTCGGTCACGTACTCGGCGAGCACCGCCTCGGTCTCGGACGCGGCAAACTCGCGGATGGCGATGCTGGTCAGGGGGCTGCTCTCGCCGTTCTCGCCATGGCAGCCCTGGCAGTAGACCTGGAAGAGACTCCTGCCCCGGTCTCGCCCGACGCCGGTTGCGGCCGAACCGGTCAGCGTCGGTCGGGCAATCCGATGTTCCACCGGCTTCAACGACTTCAGGTAGGCCCACACCGCGCGCAGGTCGCCGTCCTTCCAGTGGGCGTACGACGCCCACGGCATGAAGGGAACGAGCACCGTGCCGTCGGGCCGCTGGCCCGTGCGCATCGCGGTGAGGAATTGCCCGTCGGTCCACCGGCCGAGGCCCGTGGCCGGGTCTGGGGTGAGGTTGGAACCGGTCGCGCTGAACCCTTCCTCGGGAAAGGGAAACAGGCCGCCGCCCATTTCCCGCCCGAGATCGAAGGCTCCGTTGCTCGGGTCGCGCGGTGTGTGGCACTCGGAGCACCCCGAGACGCGCGAGGCCAGGTACCTGCCGTACTCGACGGTAATCCCCTCGGGGGGCGCGACCAGCGGGGCGGTGATGGGCACCGGCGGCTTCAAGACGCCGAAGGCGGTCATCGCCTTGGCGGGGAACGACGGGCGAGCGGCAGGGACCTGGTTGTGAACCGGAGGCAACGACCGCAGGTACGCGACCAATGCCAGCGCGTCGTCGTCGCCCATGCCGTGGTACCACTCGTAGGGCATGAGCGGAAAGACGAGGCGGCCCGTGGGGTCGACGCCCTCTCGCATCACCCGGACGATCTCGTCGTCACTCCAGGCGCCGAGGCCCGTCTCGGGGTCGGGGGTCAGGTTCGAGCCGTAGTACACGCCGAAGCCGGGGCCGATGCCCGAGAGGTCGAACACCTTGCCACCCGCTTGCGGTTCGTCGGACCGGGTCGAGCCCTTCGACCCGTGGCAGCCCCAGCACAGCGCGGTGTCCTCGAACAGGTACTTTCCCCGGGCGACCCGCTGCGGGTCACTGCCCGCGACCAACCCGCGCGGCGGAGTCCGCGGAATTGGCCGGTCCCAGGCCCAATTCACGTAGGCGAACGCCCCGAGCACCACCACTGCCGCCAGCGCCGCGATCGCGGCGACGGCGATGCCCATACGGCGAACCAGTTTCTTCATCGGCAGAGCCCCCCCCTGAGCAGTGGACTGCGACGTCCCGAACGGGCCGCCGTTTACTTGAGACGCCCTCGCAGATCAAACCGAACCGCTGGGCGGCGGACGGGCCCTACGGGCTGCCGCAGGCCGGCTGCTGCCCGCCGGCGCAGCCGTAGACCAGCGTGTCGATGGCGCAGACGGCCTCGGCGGCGACACCGTCCGAGAAGAGGTCAGCCACCACCGGCAACGCGAGCTCGGCGTTCGAGCGCGTCTGAGCCGAGGTCGTCTTGTTGCTGAAGAGCGTCTGGCAGACCTTGGCGGCCGAGTCGATGGCCGGTTCGTCGGCCCGGAGGGCGGCGGCGAGCGTGCCTACCAGGTGCACGAGAGTGCCTCTCTGGTCGGTGTCGCGAATGCCCTTCAGCGTCGAGGTGAGCGAAGTCAACCCGAACGCCGGCAGCTTCTGCACCAGCGCCAACCGGTACACCATGCGCACCAGCTCGGAATTCGGGTCTTCGACGTTGATGCAGTTCGCCGCCTTCTTCAGGGGCCGGAGCACGTTCGGCGACCGGTTGGGGTCGAGCAGCTTCTTCAGGTCGGCGAGCAGCGCCTTCAGGTCGGGCTGCAGCTCGACCGGCAGTTGGTCGATGGGCAACGAGTCGAGCTCGGACGGATCGGCCATGCCGAGCAGGGTGGTCAAGAGCACCTTGACCAGCGCCACCACTCCGTGCTCGCCGCCGTACTGGGCTCCGTCGTTGGTCAGGAAGGGCTGAAGCGCGGGGTTGGCTGTCAGCCCGTTCACCCGGTCGAGCATCGCCTTGCCCTCGGCCGTCTCGGCGTAGGCCACCAGGCCTGTCACCAGGTCGAGCCCGTCCGAGAGCTGGCAGACCTGGCTCTGCGCGCAGAGCTTCGCGACGATGCCCGAGACCTCGTAGTGCGGGGCAGCGCTCGAGGGCGCCCGCCCGATGAGGTAGTTCATGACTCCGGCGATGAGCGGGTCGACGAGCTTCAGGGCGTCGATGCCCTTGCCCTCGTGCACCAGGCTGTCCAACAGGCGGCGGGTCTCGCACAAGGGGTGCGCCTGGGAGACCGGCGGCAGGGCAGTCGCGCCGCCCGTGGGCACGCAAGTCTGCCCGGAGGGGGCTCCGGTCTCGGGCGGCAGCTTGGCGAAGCCACCCAGAGTGGCGAAGAGCGATCGCAGCACGTCGTTGATGGGCGGAGGTTCGCCGGGGCGGTCGGACGCGAGCAGGTGATCTTCCACCACCCGCTTCAGCCCTTCAGTCTTCCCGGTCCGCAAGGCGCTCACGAAGCGGGGCATCAACTGGTCGAAGGACCTGCACTGACTGAGCTGCGCCTGGGACAGCTCGGCGCGCGGCGCTTCGAGGTTGTCCGCCCCGCAAGACGCCGCCAGCCACACCAACGCGGCGCCGGCCGCGGCGACGCCTAGCCCCAGGGCCCGGAAACCAAGCTTCCTGCGCGCGACCTCTGTCCGCCTCATGAGAGCGCCGATTATGGACCCGAACGCGCCAGGCGTTCTACCTCGGCGTCGGAGAACCCGGCCTCGGTGAGGACCGCGCGGGTGTGCTGGCCGAGCTGGGGCGGGGGCCGAAGAGGCAGCGGGCCGAAGTCGAGCGGCGTGCGCAGGTGGGTGAAGGCGCGGCCCCGCAAAGAGTCGTGGGCCTGGACGAAGAGGCCGCGCGCGACGAGCTGCGGATCGCGAAGGACGTCGTCGCCCTCGTTCACCGGTTCGACGCAGACGTCGGCGTCCCGCAACAGGTCCATCCAGTGCGCCAGCGGCTTCTCGGCGAACAGGCGCGCCAGCTCGCGCCGCGCCGACAGCCCGGTCTCGCCGGCGTCGTAGCCCTCTGCCACCAGGTCGGGCCGCCCCAGCCGGTCGCACAGCCCGCGGAAGAACTTGGGTTCGAGCGAACCGACCGACAGGTAGCGCCCGTCTCCGGTCCGGTAGACGTTGTAGCAGGGGTACCCGCCGTTGAGCGTCTCGAGCCCGCGGGCCAGCGGCGCGCCTTCCGCCCCCAGGGCCAGCCGCGACGCCAGGTGCATGTGCAGGAAGGCCAGCGAGCCGTCGGTCATCGACACGTCGACGAAGCGGCCCTGGCCCGTGCGCTCGCGCTCGTGCAGCGCGGCGAGAATTCCCACCAGCGCGAACAGGCTGCCGCCCCCGATGTCGCCCACCTGCACGCCCGGCATCGCCGGGGGCCCGCCCCGCTCTCCCCCGTAGGCGAGCACGCCCGACCGCGCGATGTAGTTGAGATCGTGCCCCGCCTTCAGCCGGTCGGGGCCGGTCTGCCCATAGCCGGTGATGGCGCAGTACACCAGCCGCGGGTGAAACGCGGTGAGCGCGTCGTACCCGCACCCGAGCTTGTCCATCACCCCGGGCCGAAACGACTCGACCAGCACGTCGTACCCGCGCACCAGGCGCCGGAATGCGTCAGCGCCCTCGGCCGACTTCAGGTCGAGCGTCACCGACCGCTTGTTCCGGTTGAGGGCGAAGAAGTGCGCGCCTTCGTCGCCCAGCTGCGGGGGCATGTGGCGCAGGTAATCACCCCCGGCCGGGTCTTCGAGCTTGTCGACCGACGCCCCCAGGTCGGCCAGCACCAGCGTCGCGTACGGCCCGGGCAACAGCCGCGACAGGTCGAGCACCTTCAGGCCGGCGAGCGGCAGCGTGGCGGGTCCCGTCATCGGCTGGCGCCCTCCCGGCGGCGACGAAAGGCGGCTAGCTGAGCAGCTTGCCCAGCTTAAGCGCCAGCCCCATGTCCATGGGCTTGAACTTCAGCTTGCCCTGCATCGCGGCCATCTGGGCGTTCAGCTGCTTCTGCCGAATCTTGATGAAGTCCTCGGCGCTGCAGGTGACCGTCATCTTCGAGGCGCCCGCGGTGCCCTCGGTCACCCAGTCGGCGGCCTTGGTCAGGTCGATGGTCCAGGTGCCCCCCTGATCGCCCGTGATGTTGAAGTGGATGACCGCGTTGATCTCCTTCGCCAGCTCGGGCTTGGCGGTCAGCAACTTCGGGATCTCGGTCTCGAACACGTCCTTCGATGTCATCGGGTTCCTCACGCGCAGGGGGTGATTGACTGGTGAGTCAATGAAGTCGGCGGACGGTAGCGGCGGCCGTCCGGGCCGTCAAGGCAAAGGGCCCCGGCCTAGCCGGGCGCGGGGCCGGCCGGCGCCAGCGCGGCCCGAACCATCTCGAGCAGCTCTGCCAACTCGAACGGCTTGGCCAGGTGGCCCACCGCACCCAGCTCGCGCGCCTTGCCGCCCACGTTGCGGTCGGCCGACAGCACGATGATGGGAATGCCGTTGACGCCGCGCTCGCGCAGGTTCCGGACGAATTCCCAGCCGTCCATCACCGGCATCATCAGGTCGAGCAGGATGAGCTGGGGCGCCGTGGGTTCGAGGCGGTCGAGCGCTTCCTGGCCGTTCCGGGCCCGGCGTATCAAGAAGCCCTCGACCTCGAGAATTTCCGCGAGCGCCTCGAGGATGTCTGGGTCGTCGTCGACCACCATCACGACAGGCGCGTTTTTCGGAGGTGTGGTCACAGTGTCGGCACGAGCAAGAAAGACTAACCCGCGCCATTAACTCATTCATTTGGCACCGCGCCACCTGGAAAGAAACCGTGGCAACGGTTTTCGGGCCGCCCCTGTCGGCCACCCCACGCCCCTGAGTCTTTCGTGTTTTCCTGTGTTTGGCCCTGAACCCCAAAGCTGGGAGGCGACCGGCCGTCGGAAGCAGACAGGGGTGACGTGGCATGGCGCCAGCCGCGCCGCTATGGTACGCCGCCATTCGAAGGAGAGCGTCGATGGGCCGATTGGGCGTCTGGGAGTTGCTGATCATCTTCGCGGTGCTGCTGCTCCTGTTCGGGGGCGCCAAGCTGCCGCAGCTCGGGTCGTCGCTCGGGTCGGCCATCCGAAACTTCAAGAAGGGCTTCGGCGACGAAACCCCCGAAGACAAGGCCAAGGCGCCAGGCAAAGAGCTCGCCGAGGGCGGCACCACCGACTCGAAGGACCCGTCGAAGACGGGCGCCAAGCAAAGCTAGGCGCCGCGCCCGCTAGTCGGCTACCTCGCCGTCGTACAAGGAGTCGAGGATGGCCTTGTACTTCTGCGTGCAGAGCTTGCGCTTGACCTTCAGGGTCGGAGTCAGCTCGCCGCCTTCCTGGCTGAAGTCGTGGTCCATCACGGCGAAGCGCTTCAGGGTGCAGTACGGCGGCTGGTCGGCGTTCAGCTTGTCCACCACCGCCTGGAGCGCCGACTTCACCTCGGGCCGTTTGGCCACGTCGGCGTAATCGCCCGCGGTGATGCCCTTGTCGGTGAGCAGCTTCCGGGCGGCTTCCTCGTTCACGCAGAGCAAGACCGACAGGTACTTGCGCTTGTCTCCGTAGACCATCGCCTGGGACACGAGCGGAAACGTCTTCAGCAGGTTCTCGAGGTTCTGTGGAGCGACGTTCTTCCCGCCCGCGGTGACGATGATGTCCTTCTTGCGGTCGGTGATGCGCACGTAGCCGTCGGCGTCGATCTCGCCGATGTCACCGGAGTGGAACCAGCCGTCGGGCTCGATCGCCTCGGCGGTGGCGGCGGGGTTCTTGTAGTAGCCCTTCATCA
>JAHFDQ010000425.1 GCA_023248915.1 Archangiaceae bacterium
CTGCTCGGGGCTCATGTACGAGACCTTGCCGCGCACCATGCCCGTGAGTGTCCTCGAGGTTTGGTTCGCCGCTTTGGCGATGCCGAAGTCGATGAGCTTCACCTCGCCGTGGAACGAGACCAGGCAATTCACCGGAGAGACGTCGCGGTGGACGATCTTCAGCGGCTTCCCCGCCCGGTCGCGTCGAGCGTGGGCGTAGTCGAGCCCCTCGGCGAGCTTCGAGACGATGTGGCAGCAGATCGGCAGTGGAATCGTCTCGCCGCGCCCCCCCGAGGCCCTCATCAGCGAGCGCAGATCGCGCCCGGAGATGAACTACATCGCGATGTAGAAGAAGTCGTCGGACTGTCCGAGGTCGTAGATCTGCGCGACGTTGGCGTGGGAAAGTTGAGCTGACGGCCGCGCCTCCTCGAGGAACATCTCCATGACCGTGCGGTCGTCGTCCTTGCCCGCCGCGTGAGTCACCTTGAGTGCGACCAGCTTCTCGAAGCCCGCGACCCCCTCGGCTACTGCGAGGTACACCCGTGCCATGCCACCCTTGCCCAGGAACCGCAGCACCCGGTAGCGCCCGCCGATGAGCGCGCCTTCGAGGCCCGCGCTCATTCAGTCCGCCCGGGTGCCGTTGGGCAGCCCGCCCAACCTGGCTGCGCGACCCGTGCAACCGGCGCCGACTCCCGAGCGAACGGCCGCGATTCTCCTCGTGAAGGACGGTGGAACAAGGCCTGAAAGGATACACGCCTGCGGCGCCAAGTTCTCCACCTCTCGAGGGATCTCGAGCACGCGGAGCGGACGGCGGCTCAGACGGGTTGGACAGGTAGCGGGGTGTGTTTCGAGATAATATCGCCCGGTCCATGTCCCTCGTCCGCTTCGCGTGGTGCGCCGTGGCAGCGGGGTTGGTCGGCTGCTCAGGACAACTGGTGGGGTGGACGCTTCCGGACAGCGGTTGTGAAGGCCGAGCGTGTGATGGAAGTGGCGGTGGGGGGGGCGGGGGAGGTATCGGCGACTCCGGAACGGACGCCGGTTGCGACGGCGGGGCCTGTCGCTGTGCACCCGGCACCCGTTACTGCCGCGACCAGTGCATCACCCAGTCGAGCTGCTGTGAGAGCATCGACTGCACGCCCGATTCGAATCCGTGCACCGACGACCTCTGCGACGGCACCGGCGCTTGCGGCCACCCGTTCAATGCCTCCTCGTGCGACGACGGCATGGCCTGCACGACCAACGACCGATGCAGCCTCGGGACGTGCCAGGGGACCGCGAGCTGCGGCGCGCCGCCGGGCGAGTGCTACCAGGTCGGCTCATGCCTGGCGGACGGCGGGTGCGCATTCGTGCCGAAGACCTCCTCGGCGGGGTGCACCTACGACGGTAACCCGTGCACCGACGACTCGTGCGATGGCAGCGGGGCCTGCGTTCACCCCGCGAAGGCCGGCAACCCCGCGTGCGACGACGGCCAGGCGTGCACCGTCAGCGACGTGTGCTCGGGCGGCGTCTGTGCGGGCACCGTTTCGTGCGCGAGCCCGCCGACCGAGTGCTACCTGGCCACTGGGGCCTGTGCCGCCGACGGCGGCTGCTCGTACCCACCCCAGCTCTCGACCGCCGCGTGCACTGCGGACGGCGACGTCTGCACCGACGATCACTGCGACGGCGCCGGCAGCTGTGTCCACACCGACAACGCGGCCGGGTGCAACGACGGAGATCCGTGCACGACCGGCGACGTCTGCAGCGGCGGAGCCTGTTCGGGCACGCCGATCACTTGCTCGGGCGGCAAGATGTGCGTCAGCGGCGCCTGCCAGTGCACCGGCGGGACAATGTGGTGCTCTGGAAGCTGCGCAGCCCCCGCCACCGCGTGCACGGACCTGAGCTGCGGCCTCTGCGGCCAGAACGCGCTGTGCGATGGGGCGGTAGTGCACGATCCGGTCACCGGGTACGACACCACCTGCGCGGACTCTCTCGGGGGGTGCGACGCGGGGAACGCAATGTCCAGCAATGCCGCAGACCAGCAGCGCTACTTCCAGGGCGCCAACTACACGTGCACCAGGTTCAACGGAGCGTACGGTTGGCAAGTCCGTGTCCGCTCGTTGACGCAAGGCGGCCCCGGCTGCCTGAGCCGCTACGCAGGCTGCACGTACCTCTGCTCGGAGGCCATGTCGCTTGCCCTCTTCTGCAACCCTGGCACCGGGGACTGGGACACAAACCTGGCGGGCGCCCCAGACGCCGGCTGCGCAACCCTCTACCCGACACTGCCCGCGGGGTACGCTTGCCCATGACCAGCCGGCGGGTCGCAGCCATCGGGTTGTGTCTGTGCGCAGACGGAGCGCTCGCCGAGAGCTCGACCCTCAACCTGCACTTCGAACCGGCGGCCGCGACGTTCATCGCTCCGCCCCAGAGCGCGCTGTTCGGAGTGGGCGAGGACTTCGCGCTGCGCGCCGACCTGCCATTCGCCGGGCCGCTCGCGGGACAACTGGGCGCTTCGTTGGTGAACGTGCCTGCCGAGCCCGGCAGCTTCAACGAACCTGGGCGCGCCTTTGCCTTCGGAGCCGGCATTCGTTGGCGCGCGCTCGATGATCACGAGGGGTACCTGGTGCACTTCGGAGACAAAGCCGGCCACCGCGGGAACTTGCTCGGCAACCTTTGGGTCGACGTAGAGGCAAACCTCGTCGGCACGGGGCCGCTCTTGCGCTTCGGCTTCGAAGCCGGAGCGGGGCTCGAGCTTTCGCTCCTCGACGAGCTGCAGGTCGGTCCCTTCATCCGCTACGTGCAGATCGTTGAGCCTGCGCTCGCCGGCTTCGATCCCAGCCCGGCGCGCCTCTTCCTCGCCGGGCTGTCGTTGAGTCTCGGCTTTCCGGGCACGGCCGTTCACGCGGCCCGGTGACGCGCCGGAAGGCAAGGGCCAGCAGCATCGCGGCCAGCAGTGCCGGCGACTCAGCCGCCGTGCAGCCGCAAGACGGGGGTTGCGTTCTCGCGTTCGGCCCACCGTCTGTGGGTGCCGCGGCGCCCGCGTCGGAAGGACCGGCATCGGCCGCCGGGGGCGGGTCGCCCGCGTCCACGAAGACGCCGGCGTCTGCTTTGGCACCGGCATCGGCGCTCTGGCCGCCGTCGGCGCCCTGGCCGGCGTCGGCGCCCGCGTCGGAACCTACGGTGGTTCCGGCGTCCACTCCGCCGTCGGCCGCGGGCGCGGTGGGAGTGAACGGGGCACTGGCCAGCGCCAGGAGCACGCCGGCGTTATTGGGCAGCCACGGCTCGTTGGTGACGTAGCTCGTCACGGTCACGTCCCGGTAGAAAGGGGGGATTGAGATCTCGAAGTTGGTGGTGGTGTCGATCCACGGGGCGTCGACTGAAAGCGCGTTCGCGTCTCGGGCGTACCCGTTCACGACGGCGCCGGGTACTGCGCCGTCGAGGTGCCCGACGACGTACGCGTAGTAGTGGTGGTAGCCCTTCGGGTTCTCATGGCCGATGCCCTGCACCATGCACCAGCGCTGAGGGTTCGACCCGAGCACCCAGTCGACCTGATCGGCCGCCATTTGCGCGTAGCGGGCGTCGCCGGTCAACGCCGCGCCGAGGCTGGCGGCATAGGCGGTGTAGCCGATGCCCGAGTTCTGACCCAGGCGCAGCCAGCCGTCGGGAGCGACCGGTGGCCCGACGAAGAACACCGGCGTCCCGTAGTACGAGCGGCGGACCAACCCGACCGTGTCCGAGTACATGTCTTGCCACCAGTGGTCCAGCACCGCGACCATGCCTTGGCGCGCCACCGCGGCGGCGTTCCCGCTCGGAAAGTGCTCGAGGTACACCGCGAGCGCGGCCGGACCGCGACCACTTCCGACGAAGTCCGAGTCCTGACTCGAAGAGTCGGAGATGAACGCCTGCCCCAGTTGGTTCGCCACCGCGTCGGCTGCCGTCGCGTACTGCGGCGCGCCGGTCGCCTGGTACAACTCGAGGGCCGCCAGCAGGATTTCGTCCAGGGGTCCATAGGGCAGCCCGCCGTACCCGTAGGGCAGGTAATAGGCCCAGATGGCTTCGGCGCGCGGCAACCAGAGCGGGTCGGGTGGTGGTTGCCCACCCCGGGCAGTGAGGAGCCGGTGCAGCCGTGCGAGGTTGGCGGCGATCAGCGTCGCGTGCGAGTTCGGGTCGGGAGAGCCGCGAACTTCCCGGTCGTCCGAGGTGTTCTTCACCCCATCGGTGTCGTCCTCGGGAATCACCCCGCTCTTACCCGAGCGCACCTTGGCGACGTACTCCCAGAGGTGTCCGTCGGGCTCGCTCATTCGCATTTCGAAGGCAGCGCCCCACAGGGCCTCTTCGAGGATGTCGGGGACGCCGTTGGGAACCAGGACGTCGACGCCGTCGAAGACCGCCTGACGTCGCTCGTAGGCTTCCAAGAGCGCCTGGGTCGCCCACGGGTGAAAGCCGCCGGCATACTTCTGGTACTCGCCCGAGTCGTGCCAGCCGCCGGTGAAATCCCCCGAACCGCCGTCCGGGGTCTTGGCGTCGTCCAGGTGGCAGGCCGCGTGCCAGCCGGGGACGGCATAACCGCATCGCTGGACGAAGAAGAACTCGACCATCGCGCGCGCCGCGGCGCGAATTGGGGCTCCGTCGCCGACGGTGAAGCCGTAGGACTCGGCCGTGTCGGCGCCCAGGTGCGCCCGCACGCGGTAGGTGCCCGGCGCGGTCAAGGCCGAAGCGTCGCCCGACCAGAAGTGCTCGCCCCACTGGGCGCCGGAGTAGGCCGCCTGCCCTGACTGCTTGACCGCCCCCGCCGCATCGACCACCTCGAACGTGGCCGGCACCTGCCCGTAGTCGGTGGGGGCCACCACCCGAAAGCGCTTCGGCGCCGCGGTGTCGAAGCCGACCTGGTTCGTCCACACCTCGAGCGCGCTGGCCTGCGCCGCGAGAAAGACGGTGCTGAGCGCGAGCGCGCGGTGAGCCCTCACTGCGGTGGCACCTTACCGTCTTCGCGCGGCATCGAGCGACTCCCAGTGCCGGGACGGACCAGCCTGCGGGTGTCCGGACTCGCGCCGTTCCGCAGTACGGGGTCGTTAAAGCGGCGCCGTTCAGCCGCAGGCGTGTGCGCCCACATCGCGATTCACGGAACACGCGGGCGCCTGCGCCTCAGGGCAGCTGGCACTGTTCCGGCCCCTTCGGCGCCAGGTGCAGCTTCGCTTCAGAGCCTCCGTCGTCGGGGCCTACCGAGCGCACCAGGTACTCGCCCGCGTCGAGCGGCGGCAGCGCGCAGGTGAAGTGCCGGCGGATACACCCTTCGACGCACGAGGCGTGCCCGTTGCAGCCCGGCGCGCCGAGCGAAAGGTCGATGACGCCGCCGTCCACCGACACCAGGCACCGCAGCGGCGAAGGGTCGCACCTGCTGCCGCACTGTTGAATCAACTCGACGCGAAGGGGAACGCCCGCCTTCATGACGCCGCCCTCGGGCACGCAGAAGAGTCCGTGACGCTCTCGCGGCCTGCACTCGGCGTCGCGCTCGGAGCGCTCCTCCTCGAAGAGCTGTCGAATCCCGTCCGGGGCCCCGGGCCCGGGCGACTTCGTGACGCAGC
>JAHFDQ010000082.1 GCA_023248915.1 Archangiaceae bacterium
CTTGCCCGGCGAGGGAGGATCGGCGTTCATCCAATCTTGAGGCGCACCTGGGCCGCATCTGGGTCGAGAGCAAGCCGGGCGCGGGCGCCACCTTCCACGTGCTGTTGCCGCGCGCACCCGGGCTCGGCGCGTAGCGGGCGCGGGGCAGACTCGGACGCGAGCCCCCTACGGGTCGAGCGTGTACCCCGCAGCGACCCAGGCGTTCATGCCACCGGTGAGCTGCCGCACCGCCCGGTAGCCGCGGCTCGCCAGCGCCCGGCCCGCCTCGTCGCTCATGTGCCCGCCGAGGCAGGTGAGCACTGCCCGTTCGTCGAGGTTCGGCCCGACGAAAGCGGCGAGGCCGTCGACGTCGGTGTAGGGAATGCTCTGGTCGGTGCCGGGCACGACGCCCGCGCGCGGCACGTGAACGTCGACCAACAGGAAGTCCTTCTGGGCGAGCTCGGCGTGCAGCGCGGCTGCCGACACCGCCCCCAGGGTAGGCGGACCGGCGTCGAGGCCTCCGTCCGTGGCCCCCGTTCCCGGGCCCGCGTCGGCGCCACCGTCGGGCTCGCCGGCGTCCGACTCGAGTCCGGGCCCGCCGCCGTCCGCCGGGCCCGTTCCTCCCGCGCAGCCGGCGCTCCCGAGGAGAAACAGCCCGAGCGGCAGGAGAACGTAGGGCTGCGTCGAAACCTTTCCGGTCACCGCTGTGACGCTACCACCCGAGGGTTCCGGCGGCGCCCGAGGGCCGCCAGCGCCAGGCCGAGGCCAGCCCAGCCGAGGGTGGAAGCCGCCGAGGCCGGCGTCCCCGCCGCCGCGCAGCCGAGCGGCCCGGGCGCGGGGGCGTCGCTCGCCCGGCACACACCGGACACGCAGGTCGACCCCTCGCCGCAGTCGGCCGACAGCACGCAGGTCGTGTCGGTGGCGTTGGGGTCGCTCTCGCTTTGGTCGACACGGCCGTTGTGGTCGAAGTCCTCGACGCCGTCGGGAATTCCATCTGCGTCGGTGTCGCGGTTCTGCGGGTCGGTGGTGGTTTCCGGCTGCAGGTCGGGGTGGAAGTTGCCCTTCGACAGGTCGGTGTCCTTGTTCGGCGTCGTCACGCCCTGCTCGACGCCGTCGGGGATTCCGTCGCCGTCGCTGTCGAGGTCATTGACCGAGTTCAGCCCGTCGCCGTCCACGTCGTTGCCGGGCTGCATCTCGTCGCCGTCGATGACGCCGTCGTCGTCGGTGTCGGCGTCATGCGGGTTGCCGTGGAACTTGAACTCGTCGCGGTTGACGAGC
The DNA here is from genome assembly GCA_023248915.1 of Archangiaceae bacterium. GTDB lineage: Bacteria > Myxococcota > Myxococcia > Myxococcales > Myxococcaceae > JAHFDQ01. The sequence continues at coordinate 1,258 of JAHFDQ010000082.1, forward strand.
TTGTCGCTGTCCGGGTCCTCCGTCGCGTCCGAGGCACGGGTCGGGTCGAGGCCGTTGGCGAGTTCCCAGGCGTCGTCCATGGCGTCCTGGTCGAAGTCCACCGGAATGACGACCGACGTCTTGCCCGCCATGCCCGCGATGACGGCGGTCACCGAGCCGTCGAAGTTCCCCGGCGCCGTCCCGGCGGTGTAGTAGCCCGCGGCGTTGAGGGTGCCCCCGCCGTGCGCCGTCCAGGCCACCGCCTGGCCGGCAATCTCGACGCCGCTCGGGTCGAACGCCTTGGCCGAGAAGGCGACCGTTCGAGTCATGCACACCGTCGGGTTGGCCGGCGACACCACCACGCTGGCCACCGTCGCCGGGGTGATGGTGACGCTGGCGCGCCCCACCACCGAGCCGCTCGTGGCGCTGATGGCGTTGGCGTAGGTGCCGGCGGTGAAGCTGGCCTTGAAGGCGCCTCCTTGCGTGATGGTGCCGGCTGCCGAGGTGGCCGCCCAGGTCGGGGTGACGGCGACCGGGTTGGAGAAGGCGTCGCGGCCCTGGGCGCTGAAGGTGCGCGTCTGACCGGCCTGCATCGTGGCGTTCGCCGGGGTGAGGGTAATGGTGGTGAGCGGCCCCGGGTTCACCGTGACGCTGGCGGTGTCAGTCTTGCCGCTGAAGCTGGCCACCACCACGTTGGCGTAGGTGCCCACCTTCGAGCCGGCGGTGAAGGCGCCATTCGACGCGATGGTGCCGGCCAGAGGCTGGGCCAGCGACCAGGTCGGCGTGGAGGGCACGGTGTTGCCGTAGGCGTCGACCGCCACGGCGGTGAACTGCTGCGCGGCGCCGGGCCCCACGGTGATCGTCTTCGGAGAGACGGTGAGCGTGTCGACCGCGCCGGGCTGGAGGTTGATGGTGGCCGTGGCGCTGACCGAGCCGCTGGTGGCGCGCACCGTGCCCGCGTAAGAGCCCGACACCGTGCCGGCCGTGAATACGCCGGTGGACGAGTTGATGGTGCCGCCGCCCGCCACCACCGTCCAGGTGACGGTGACCGGAATGGAGTTGCCGCCCGAGTCGATGCCCGTCGCGGTGAAGGCCTGGGTGCCGCCGACGGTGATGCCGGCGGGGTTGGGCGTAATCTGCAGACTGGCCAGGGTGCCCGGGTTGACGGTGACGGTGGCGTACCCCGTCACACCGCCGCTCTGGGCCACTACCGTGTTGGGGAACGTGCCGGCCGTAGCGCCGGCGGTGAACAGGCCGCTCGCCGCGTTGATGGTGCCGCCGCCGTTCACCACGTTCCAGGTGCAGGTGACGGCCACGGTGTTGCCCGACCCGTCCTTGCCGCTGGCGGTGAACTGCTGCGCGCCGTTGATGCCCACCGACGCCGGGTCGGGCAGGACGGTGATGCTCGCCAGCGAACCGGTGTTCACCACCACGGTGGCGGTGGCCGACACCGAGCCGCTGGTGGCCTTCACCGTGTTGGTGAAGGTGCCGACGGTACCGCCAGCGGTGAACAGGCCGCCCGAGGTGACGGTACCTCCGCCCGCCACCACCGACCAGGTGGGCGTCACTGCCACGGCGTTGCCACCGGCGTCCTTGCCGGTGGCGGTGAACTGCTGCGACCCGCCCGCGCCCAGCGACGCCGGGTTCGGGGTGAGGGTGAGGGTGGCGAGCGGGCCAGGGGCAACCACCACCGTTGCGGTGCCCGACACCGAGCCTGAGCTCGCCTGCACGGTGTTGGTGAAGGTGCCGGCGACCGTGCCCGCGGTGAACAGGCCGCCCGTCGAGACGGTGCCGCCACCCGCGACGACGGTCCAGGTGGCCGTCACCGGCACGACGTTGTTGCTCGAGTCCTTCGCGGTGGCGGTGAGCTGCAGCGTGCCGTTGATGGCCAGGTTGCCCGGGTTGGGGCTGACGGTGATGCTCGCCACCTGGCCCGGAGTCACCACCACCGTCGCCGTGGCGTTGAGCGCGCCGCTGACCGCCTTCACGGTGTTGTTGAAGGTGCCGGCGACCGTGCCCGCGGTGAACAGGCCGCCCGTCGAGATGGTGCCGCCGCCTGCGACGACGGTCCAGGTGGGCGTTACCGCCACCGGGTTGCCGCCCGAGTCCGCCCCGCTGGCGGTGAACTGCGCCGTGCCGCCGGCGCCGACGTTGGCCGGGTTCGGAGTGAGGGTGAGGCTGGCCAGCGGGCCGGGGTTGACGGTGACGGTGGCCGACCCGGTCACCGAACCGGCGCTGGCCACCACCGTGTTGGTGAAAGTGCCGGCAGTGGCGCCCGCGGTGAACAGGCCGGTGCCGGCATCGACGGTGCCTCCGCCGGAGACCACGGCCCACGTCGCCGTCGCGGGCACGACGTTGCCCGCCGCGTCCTTGCCGACCGCGGTCAACTGCTGGGTGCCGTTGATGCCCACCGAGACCGGGTTCGGGCTGACGGTGAGGCTGGCCAGCGGCCCGGGCTGCACCACCACCGTGGCGGTGCCGACCACCGAACCGCCCGCGGCCTTGACGGTGTTGGTGAAGGTGCCGGCGACGTTGCCCGCGGTGAAGACGCCGGCCGAGTCGACGCTGCCGCCGCCGGCCACCACCGTCCAGGTGGGGGTGAAGGCGACGACGTTGCCCGCGGCGTCCTTGCCGACCGCGCTGAAGGCCTGGGTGCCGCCCTCTGCGAGGGTGACCGAGCCGGGCGTGACGGTGACGGTGGCCAGGGCTCCGGCGCTGACCGTCACCGAGGCAGTGCCGGTGATGCCGCCGCCCGTAGCCGTCACGGTGTTGGCGTAGCTGCCGGGCGTCGAGCCGGCGGTGAACAGGCCGCTCGAGTTGATGGTGCCGCCGCTCGCCACCACCGCCCAGGTCGGCGAGAAGGACACGGTGTTGCCGCCGCTGTCCTTGCCCACCGCGGTGAACTGCTGCGTCTGGCCGACGGCCAGCGTCGCCGGGTCGGGCGAGACGGTGATGGACGAAAGGGCCCCGGCCTGCACGGTGACGGTGGCGGTGGCGTTGACGCTGCCGCTCGCCGCCTTGACGGTGTTGGTGAAGGTGCCGGCCGTGCTGCCGGCGGTGAACAGGCCGCCCGAAGAGATGCTGCCGCCGCCGGCCACCACCGTCCAGGTGGGCGTGATGCTGACGACGTTCCCGCCGCTGTCCTTGCCCACCGCGGTGAAGGCCTGGGTGGCGTTGATGAGCAGCGTCGCGGACGGGGGCGTCAAGGTGATGCTGGCCAGCGCGCCGGCGCTCACCACCACGGTGGCGGTGCCGCTGACGCCGCCGCTCGTCGCCTTCACCGTGTCGGCGTAGGTGCCGGTGGTGCTGCCCGCGGTGAACAGGCCGGTGGGGCCGATGGTGCCGCCGCCGGCCACCACCGACCAGGTGGGGCTAATCGAGACGACGTTCCCGCCGCTGTCCTTGCCCACCGCGGTGAACTGTTGGGTGCCCGCGGCCGCCAGCGTCACCGGGCTGGGAGTGACGGTGATGGTGGCCAACGGGCCCGGGTTCACCACCACGGTCGCCGTGCCGTTCACCCCGCCCGACGCCGCCTTGACGGTGTTGGTGTAGGTGCCCGGCGTCGTGCCCGCGGTGAACAGGCCGGTCGAGTTGAGGCTGCCGCCGCCGGCCACCAGCGTCCAGGTGGGGGTAATCGGCACCACGTTGCCGCCCGAGTCCTTGCCGGTGGCGGTGAACTGCTGGGCGGCGCCGATGGCGAGCGTCGCCGGGCTGGGCGCCACGGTGATGCTGGCGAGCGCGCCCGCGTTGACGACGACCGTGGCGGTGCCGGTGACGGTGCCGTTCCCGGCGCGCACCGTGTTGGTGAAGGTGCCGGCCACGCCCCCCGCGGTGAACAGGCCGCCCGAGGTGATGGTGCCGCCGCCGGCAATCACCGTCCAGGTCGGCGAGAAGGTCACCGGGTTGCCGGCCGAGTCGGTGCCGGTCGCGGTGAACGCTTGGGTGCCGTTGATGGCGAGCGTCGCGGGGTTGGGAGTCACCACGATGGCCGCCAGCGGCCCGGCGGTGACGTTGACGGTCGCGTAGCCAGCCACGCTGCCGGCGTTGGCCCGCACCGTGTTGCTGTACGCGCCCACCGCGCCGCCCGCGGTGAACAGGCCGCCCGAGGTGATGGCGCCTCCGCCGGCGATTACGGCCCAGGTCGGGGTGATGGCGACGGTGTTGCTGCAGCTGTCCTTGCCCACCGCGGTGAAGGCCTGCGACGCCCCGACCGCGACCGAGGCCGGCGCCGGCGACACGGTGACGGTGGCCACCAGGCCCGCGCTGACGTTGGCGCCGGCGACGCCGCTCACCGCGCCCTGGGTGGCGGTGACGGTGAAGGTGCCGGGCGTGCAGCCGGCGGTGAACAGGCCGGACGTGCTGATGGTGCCGCCGCCCGAGACCGTCCAGGTCGGGGTGATGGCGACGACGTTGTTCGACGCGTCGCGGCCCGACGCGGTGTACTGCAGGGTGCCGTTCACCGCGAGCGCGCCCGGGCTGGGCGAGACGACGATGGCGGCCAGCGGCGCCGAGGTGGAATTCACGGTGGCGTTGCCGACGATGCCCCCCTGGGTGGCCCTGATGCCGTTGGGCGAGTTGCAGGTGCCGGTCGAACCGCCCGCGGTGAAGACGCCGGTCGACGCGTTGACGCTGCCAATGGTGCAGCCCGGGGCCATCGACCAGGTGGGCGTGGCCGGGACGACGTTGTTCCACTGGTCCTTGCCCACCGCGGTGAACTGGCCGGAGGTGCCGGTGTTGACGTTGCCCGGGTTGGGGCTGATGACGAGGTACGCGAGCGCGTCGGGGCTCACCGTCACCGTCGAGTAGCCCGAGATGCCGCTCACGATGGCGCGCACCACGTTGCTATAGGTGCCGGCGTTGACGTTGGCGGTGAAGACGCCGTTCGCGTCGATGACGCCCGCGGTCGGGTCGGTGATGGACCAGACGACCGAGCCGGTGGTGCTGTTGCCGCAGCTGTCCTTGGCCTGGGCGGCGAAGGTCTGGCTCTGGTTGATGTTGACGGTCGCGCTGGCCGGGGTGACGGTCACCGAGGCGGGCACGCCAGGCACCACCGTCACGTTGGTGAAGCCGTTGACGCCCCCGGAAGACGCCCGCACCGTGCTCGGGTAGGCGCCCAGGGTGCAGCCGGCGGTGAAGGTGCCCGCGGCGTTGATGGCGCCGCCGCCCGCGACCGCGGCCCAGGTGTAGGCCAGCCCGTTGATGGGGAAGCTGCTCCAGCCCTCGACCGCCTGGGCATTGAAAATCTGCGGCGCCGCAGCCTGGACGTTGGGGTTGCCGGGGACGATGTCGATGTGGTCGACGGGGATGTTGTAGAAGGGCAGCGCGCCCAGGTCGCCCGCCGGCACCTGGTTGTCCACGTTGCGCGCGGGCGACGGCGGCTGCAGCCGGTAGTCGCCCCCCACCGGGTAGTTGAACAGCGGATTGGTGCTGATGGAGTGAACGCCTTCCGTCAGCGTGTAGTAACTGCCGTAGTCGTTGGTGGTCTGGTTCCAGACGTCGTTGTAGTCGGGCAGCGGAACCGGCGAGTAGCCGGACGTGTAGATGCCGTAGGTGCCGTTCCGGCTGACGATGTTGTTCTTGAGGGTGACGGTGTTCGCCGTGCCCGCGCCGAGCGCAAGGTTGATGCCGTACGTGGTGTAGCTACCGGTGTTCTGGTCAATGGTGTTGTGGTCGATGACGACCGTGCCCGGCGTCCCCGACGTTGTCAGGGACAGGCCGCCGTAATAGTTGCCGTAGACGATGTTGCGCTGGATGACGTCGGTGACGTTGGTGCTGAGCGTGCCGATGATGCCGTACCCGGTTCCCGTCGAGCGAATGCGGTTCGAGGTGAGGGTGGCCTTGGCGGTGAAGTACACGCCACCCCCGCTGTTGGCGTAGACGTCTGTGTTGGACAGCGCCAGCTCACCGTCGGCGCGCAGGCCCTGGTAGCCACTCGAGCCCGAGTTGTAGACGGCCGACTCGAGCAGGAAGTTGCCACCGTGCAGGCCGGTGCTGCCGGTCATGGTCAGGGACGCCGGGGCGACGGCCACGTACACGCCCATCACTGAGCAGTCGTGCACCTTGGTGTTGTTCAGGGTGACGTTGGGCGCTTCGACGTTGACGCAGGTGCTGCCGTAGCCGACGTCGAGGAAGTTGATGGTGTTGCCGGTGCTGGTCGACTCGAAGCGCACGCCTTCCCATTGGCCCGAGCCGAGCGTGGCCGGGCGAATGAGGGCGCGGCTGGCCTGGGTACCATTCACCACCAGCGAGCCCTGGACGATGAGCTCGGCCTTGGCGTCGTTGCGGTTGCAGCCGCAGCCGTCGCCGGAAGCGGGCACCAGGGTGCTTCCCGCCTCGAGAGTCAGCGTCACTCCGACCGGAATGGTGAAGTCGCCGGGCATCTGCCAGGGCGAACCTGCCGCGGTGAGGGTGCGGCTGGACCGCATGATGCCCTGCAAGGTGGGCGTCGGGTCGGCGATGTAGCCCAGCGCGCCCATGTCCTTCACCGGCGTCTGGCTGTCCGCCATGCGCGCCGGGGAGTACTCGGTCAGCCGGTAGTTGGTGGCGCTGACGTAGAGCGGGTTGCAGTGGAGCGCTCCCACGCCGCCGGTAGTGCCGTAGTAGTTTCCGTAGGCGTTGCCGTACGAGTCGTTGTGGTGGACGTCGAAGGTGCCGCCGTACCCGCTCAGGTACAGCCCGTAGTAGTCGTCGTTGGTGAGGATGTTGTCGCGCACCGTCACGGTACCGCCGCCCTGGTTGACGTACACCTCGTAGCTGGTGGAGTAGGAGACGTCGTTGTTGTCGAAGGTGTTGTGCTCGATGAGGTCGGTCACGCCCGCGGTGGCCAGGTTGACCGTCAGCCCACCCCCGTAGTTTCCGTGCACGAGGTTGCGGCTCATCGACTGATTGCCGTTCGGGAGCGCGCCGTTGAAGAACACTCCGAAGCCCGAGCCCGACGAGCCGTTGTTGAAGATGTCATTGCCGTTCAGCTGCGAGTTTCCGGTCGAGTAGACGGCGTTGTTGGCGTTGTTCTTGAGGGTGGTCGACACCAGAGTGAGGGCGCCGGTGTTGTTGATGCCGAAGCGGAGGTTGTCGCGCACCTGCGACGTCGCCTGGGTGCCGGTCAGCGTCAGCGACGAGGTCGTCATGCCCACCGTGACGCCGTCCTGAGAGCAGTGGTGGATGTCGGGGTTGGACAGCACCAGGTTCGAGGCGTTGGTGTAGATGCAATTCACTCCGTAGCCGACGTCGAGGTTGCTGGTGACGTTGCCGGCCGAGGTGGTGTCGAAGAGGATTCCGTACCAGGTCCCGGCGGACGCGGGGCTGGGCGTGAAGGCAATCTTCGAGGCGGCCGTGCCCGGGGCGTTCAGGGTGCCGCGCACGATGAGCTCGACGCGCGCGGTGTCCTGGTTGCAACGCATGTTGTCGCTGGCGGCGGGGACGATGGTGACGCCCGGGTCGATGTTCAGGTTGATGCCGAGCGGCACCACCAGGTCTCCGGGCATCGCGTAGGGGCTGCCCGCGGCGGTGAGCGTCATCGTCGAGCGCAAGATGCCCTGCAGGCCCACCGTGGGGTCCGAGATGTAGCCGAGGGCGCCGATGTCTTGCGGCACCACCTGGCTGTCCACGCCCCTCGACGGCGAGTTGGCGGTGATGCGGAAGTTGAGGCCGGGGCTGGCGAAAAGCGGATTGCACGAGACGGCGCCGACCCCGGGGGCCACGTTGTAGTAGTCGCCGTAGGCGTTGTTCCAGACGTTGTTGTGGTGGACGTCCACCGTGCCGCCCGAGCCCGAGCGGTAGAAGCCGTAGTAGTCGTCGTTGCCGGCGATGTTGTCGCGGACGGTCAGGGTGCCGGCCGACACGGCCATCTGCACCTCGTAGCTGGTGCTGTAGTACGAGTCGTTGTTGTCGAAGGTGTTGTGCTCGACCAGGTCGGTGATGCCCGCGAGCGACAGGTTGACGGAGAGGCCACCGTAGTAGTTGTTGTAGATGACGTTGCGCGACAGCGTCTGGTTGCCGCCGGCGAGCGCGTTGGACCAGTACACGCCCCAGTTGCCGTTGCTGCGGATGACCGAGCCGACGATCTGCGAGTTGCCCGAGGAGTAGACGCCGTAGGTGGAGTTGCTGAAGATGTCGGCGTTGGTGACGGTCAGCGCTCCGGTGTTCTCGATGGCGTTGCCGGTGACGGCGGTAATCTTCGCCTTGGCCGGCCCGGGGGAAGCCGGCACCGTGCCCTTGAAGGTGAGGCTGGCCGAGGTGCTGCTCACCCAGATGCCGCGCCCCGCGCAGTTGTGAATGCTGACGTCCTCGAGCGTGGTTCCGAAGGCGCTGGCGGTGCTCACGCAGTTGGTGGCGAAGCCGATGTCGACGTTCTTGAAGACGTGCCCGGTCGATCCGGCGTGGAGGACGATGCCGGCCCAGTAGCTGCCGCTGCCGTAGCCGCTGAAGACGACGGGCTTCGACGGGTCGGCCACGCCCAGCGAGTCCACCCCGACCTTCACCGTGCCGTCGACGATGAGCTCGGCGCGGGTGGTGTCCGAACCTCCGACCTGGTTGTCGGTGGTCAGGCTGGTGATGGTGGTGCCGGGCTCGATGGTGAGGGTGACGCCCGCGGGGACGATGACGTCGCCGGTCATGCGGTAGGTGCCGCCGGACACCCAGAGGGTGTCGCCCACCAGGGCGCCGGTGACGTCGAGGGCGTGAGAGGCCGCCGGGGCCAGAAGGGCGGCGAGGGCGAGCACGGGGGCAGCAAAACGCTTGGGCATGGAAGGTCTCCTGGCCAGCATGACCCTCGACCGCGTAGTGAAGTGCAGCCAAAAGCCTGGAATTCCCTCGGGAGCGCCCGCTGAAGGGTCCAGCGATTCCGGGGGATTACGAGCCAGGCGCGCTTGACTGCCCCCGGATTCGGTGGCATCGCCTCGCGATCGCATGAACCACTTCCCCCGATTGAAGGCCGGCCTGGCGGCCCTGGCGCTGGCAGGCGCATTGCTGGGCTGCGACCGTTCGGCCCCTCCCCCTCGCGTGGCGGGCACGCCCGAAGAACGGCGCGAAGAGGTCGGCGCGGCCAAGGACCTCGCCACCCGCGAACCGAGCAACCCGGACGCGCACTCGCGGCTCGGGCGGGCCCACCTGGCGGTGGCCGAGGCGGCGACCGCGCTGGGCGCATTCCAGCGGGCGCTCGACCTGAACCCGAAGAGCCGCGAGGCCCGCGAAGGCCTCGCCGCCGCTTTCCTGGCGCTGGGCAGGCCTTTCGATGCGGCCAACGCGCTCGCCTCCTTGCGCAGTCAGGGGCTCGAACCCAACGCGGCACTCGAGGCGCTGGTTGCGGGGGTCGGTGCGGCCAATCGGCCACCGCCGTCTGTTCCCGCGGCTGTCGCGGCGGCTCCGCCCGCCAGCCCACCGGTTCCCCCCGCACCGCCACCGGCGAACCCGGGTGCGCGGCCAACCGACCCAGTCGTCACGGCCTTCGAGCAGGGGAAATTCGACGAAGTCATCCAGAAGCTGACGGCGGTGCCGGAGCGCGACCTCTTCCAGACGAAGGTGCTCGCCGACGCGCTTTACAACGCGAAGCGATTCACGGAAGCCGCCCAACAGTTCGCGCTCGTCGTCCAGCAGGAACCCGGGAACGAGCAGGCCCGCAGGTTCCGCGCCACGGCGCTGATGCAGGCCGGGGACTTCTCGAACGCGCACTCCGCCTATCTCGAGCTCGCGAAGCGCCACCCCGACGAGGCGGGGCTCGAGGTGCTCACCGGCGATGCGGCCGCACAGCTCGGAGACTCGGCGGGCGCCCGCGAGGCCTACCAGAGAGCCCGAGCCAAAGGCTTCGATTCGGGCCAACTCGACAAGCGCCTCGCCGAGCTCAAGAGCAGCGGCAAGCCCGGTGAAGCGGGCCGGTGAGAGCGTCCGGCGCGCCTACTGGTTGAAGTTGGAGGTGATGTAGCCTTCCCACCAGTTGTCGCCGGCCTGTCGAAACATCGAGACCTTCGTCATATAGCCGCCCAACCACGGGTAGCCGAAGGTGCAATCGAAGTAGACGATGTTCTGTATCGCGTCAGTGAACACTGTGGTCGTCCCGAGAACGAGTGGCGCCTTGACGACGACGAATGAAGCACCCAGGGCGTTCGTGCCGGTGCACACGAGATTCTCATTGCCGGTACCCGCGTTGAGGATCTTGAACCCCGCATTGGTCCCGTCGCGTTCGAGCGTTAGGACATTAGTCTTCGCAACGGGTGTTAGGTCGACTGAGTTCTGGGCAAAAGCGGTCCGAACTATCATCTCCGCCGCCGCGGTCGGGGGCGACGACCCGGTTTCGGACCCAAGCCGAATCGTACCGGAACGGGTCAGGTTCTTGACGGTGGCGTTGCCAATCACGTTCAAGTTCGCGGTACCCGCCGCGGCCGACAGGGACAACTGGCCGTCAGCGTCGTTCTGCAGCCGCGTGTTGTAGTCCTGGCCGAAGCCTACGCCGTAGTGGAAGTCGATGAACGGCGTTTGACCCGCGCCCAGGGTAGGCCCGAGCTCCAGGCTTCCACCCTGGTTGCTGCCCGCCAGCATGGCGCCCTGGGTCCCGAACCAGAGGTTGTTGTTGACGCGGACATCGCCCACGTTGTCGACACGCAGGTGGGAGATGGTGGCGGGGGCATTCTGGACGGCGAAGATGTCGGCCGAAGGCCCGGCAAACGAGGTCTGCTTGACGATGACACCGGAGATGTTCGTCGTCGGCGCGAAGGTCTTCGTGCCGTCGATGGTCTGGCCGGTGGTGAGGTCGACGAAGTTCTTCACGCTCGACCCGGTACCGCCCTGCCCAATGCTGAGCGCGGTGGTGAGGCCGGTGAGCTGCGTGATGTCGCCATTGACGCCGCTCACCGCTGCGCTCAGCGCACCTCGGGCTCCGGCCGCCGTCGTCGACCCGGTGCCGCCCTGAGCGACCGAGAGCGCGGTGGTGAGGCCGGTGAGCTGGGTGATGTCGCCGTTGACACCGCTCACCGCTGCGCCCAATACGCCGCGGGCTCCGGCCGCCGTCGTCGACCCGGTGCCGCCCTGCGCCAGCGAGAGCGCCGTGGTGAGGCCGGAAAGTTGAGTGATGTCGGCATTGACGCCGCTCGCCGCCGCGCTCAACACGCCGCGGGCTCCGGCTGCCGTCGTCGAACCGGTGCCGCCCTGTGAGAGGCTCAATGCCGTCGTCAGGCCGGTGAGCTGGGTAATGTCGCCGTTGATGCCGCTCACTGCCGCGCCCAGCGCCGTTCGCGCGGCGGCCGGAGTCGACGCGCCCGTTCCGCCGCTCCCGACGGGGAGCTGACCGCTGACGTCCGTGGCGAGCGCGACGGCTCCCGGCGTCCAGTTCGCGCCGCTGTACCGAAGGAGTTGATTGGCCACGGGCGCGGTCGCGGACACGCCGATTCCGCGAATGCCGGCGACCGTCGTCGCGGCCTGGGTGCCCGTCACGTCGCCGGCCAGCGCGCCGGAGAAGCTTCCGGCAGAGCCGCTGACGTTTCCGGTCGCGGTGCCCGTCCAGCTCACCGCGCCGGCGTTGTTCACTCTCAGGTAGGTGGTGATGCCGGTGGTGTCCTGGACCTCGAAGATGTTGGCGAGCGGCAGGGCGCTGCTGGTCTGGCGCACCGTCACGCCCGCGACGTTGGTGGAGGGCCGGAACACCTTGTTGCCGCCGATGGTCTGCGCCGTGGCCAGATCGACGAAGTTCTGGATGGCGGAACCCGTACCGCCCTGCCCGATGCTCAGCGCGGTGGTGAGGCCGGTCAGCGAGGTGATGTCGCCGTTGGCGCCGCTCGCCGCCGCGCTCAGGACTCCGCGGGCTCCGACGGCGGTGGTCGACCCGGTGCCGCCCTGCGCCAAAGTCAGCGCCGTGGTGAGTCCGGTCAGCGAAGTGATGTCGCTGTTGGCGCCGCTCGCCGCCGCGCCCAAAGTTCCCAGGGCACCGCTGGCCGTCGTCGACCCGGTGCCGCCCTGCGCGATGTTCAGCGCAGTGGTGAGGCCGGACAGCGAGGTGATGTCACTGTTGGCGCCGCTCGCCGCCGCGCCCAGCACCGCGCGCGCGGCTCCCGCGCTGGCCGCGCCCGTGCCGCCGCTCGCCACCGGGAGCAACCCGCTGACGTCGGTGCCGAGCGCCACGGAGTCGGGAATCCACTTCACGCCGTTGTAACGCAGGACCTGGTTTGCCACCGGCACGTTCGCGGACACGCCGACACCCTGAATGCCGGAGACCACGGTGGAAGCCTGCGCACCGGTCACGTCGCCGGCCAGGACGCCGGAAAAGCTTCCCGCCGAGCCCGAGATACTACCGGTCGCGGTGCCCGTCCAGCTCACGGCGCCGGCGCTGTTCACCTTCAGGTAGGTGGAGAGCCCCGTGGTGTCCTGGACCTCGAAGATGTTGGCGGTCGGCGACGCGCTGTTCGTCTGGCGAACCGTCACGCCCGCCACGTTGGTGGTGGGTCGGAAGATCTTGTTGCCGCCGATGGTCTGAGAGGTGGCGAGGTCGATGAAGTTCTGGACGGTGGAACCCGTGCCGCCCTGGGCGACGGAGAGCGCGGTGGTGAGGCCGGTGAGCGCGGTGATGTCGCCGTTCGCCCCGCTGGCAGCGCCGCCCAATGCCGCGAGAGCAGCGGCACCGGTCGAGGCTCCGGTGCCTCCGTTGGCGATGGGGAGCTGCCCCGTCACGTCCGAGAGCAGCGACACGGACACGGCGCCGCAGGACCAGCTCGTGCCGTCCGACTTCATCACCGTGTTCGCCGCGCAGCCGCTCGGCAGGCCGAGCGTCGGTGCCGGGCCCGAGCCGCCGACCACCAGGCCGCCGTTGGCGGTGGCCCCGACCGAGACGACGTCACCGAGGTGGACTTCGGCGTTCTCGTTCGTGCAGGCCCAGCCTGGCCCGACGTACTTGAGAATCTGGCCGCTGGCCGTGCAGCCGCTGGCGTCGATGGAGAAGCCGTTCCCTCCTCCGAGCGCCAGGCCTCCACCTGCCGCCGCGTTGTAGAGGGTGTCGTTGTCGTCAGCACAGGCCCAGGAGGACCCCACGGACTTCAGGACCTTGTTCGCCCCGCAGGCCGCCAGGCTGAGGTCCGCCGCGCCGCTGGCGGTGCCCCCGGTGAGGCCGCTGCCGGCCAAGGTGTTAATGGCGGTGATGGTGCCTCCGCCGGCGGGCACGCTGCAGGTGACGCCGCCGTCGGAGTCGATGGCGGAGATGGCACCCGAGGCGCACGAACCCGCGACCCGGTGTTGGACTTCACTGGCGAGGAGTCC
>JAHFDQ010000426.1 GCA_023248915.1 Archangiaceae bacterium
GCCCGTGGTTGAACTCGCCCGGGCGAACGTCGAGCACCCGGTCGGCGTGCCTTTGGAGGAACTCGCGGGTGCCGTCATGGCTGCCCGAGTCCACCGCGACGAGCTCGACGTCGGCGTCGGCCTTCTGGGCTCTCAGCCGTGCGACCAGCTCGGGCAGGGTGGCGGCGCCGTCGAGCGTGACGAGGATGACCGAGACGCGGCGCCGGGTCACGAGGCCACTTCCCTGGCCTTGCCGGCGACCGCCCGCGCGTAGCGCGCTTCCCACCCTCGGGCGTCCTCCCGCAGCGACTTCACCTTCGGAAGCCCCGCGGCGAGTACGGCGAGGCGCGGGGGAGAGCCGACGAGCTCACGCAGCACCCCCGCCAGCGATGACGGCGAGCGGGCCTCGTAGAGCGGTCCCACCTTGCCGTGGTCGAGCAGGTCGACGATGCCCCCCATGGCGGCGCCGACGACCGGCACCCCGGCCTGGAAGGCCTCATGAATCACCAGCGGCGAGTTCTCGGGCCACAGCGAGGGGACGACCAGGACGTCCAGCTCGCCGTAGACGCGCGCCTTGTCCTCGGGCGTGAAGCCGCCGCGGAACTCGACCGGCAACCCCCGGGCCGCGGTCTTCAGCTGCGCGACGTAAGCGGGAAAGGTGCCGAGGCTGCCGTTGAGGATGAGGCGGTAGCGGTCGACGGGTAGCTGGCGGCAGGCCTCGACGAGGACGGCCACCCCCTTGTGCTCGGACAAGGTGCCCACGAAGCCGATGCGAACAGGGCCGCCGCGGGGCACCGGGCCCTGGTGGGCCAGCGACGGGAAGCCGTAGTCCGAGACTTCGAGCCGGTCGCCCGGTAGGCCCAGCTTCACGTACTCCGAACCGAGGGCCGGCGACGGGGCGACGAACAGCTCGACGGTGTCGAACACCGCGTGCGCGGCCGAAAGGCGGGCGTCGATGTCGGCCGGGGTGAGTCCGCCGGCGGGGTGCAGCCGGTGTGCTCGCTCGAGCAGACCTGTCGCGCGCGGGGCCACTCGCCGCGCGACCCGGCCCAACCGGACCAGCACGGGCCACAGTGGCCCGGCGGCGTGCGCCGCCATTTGGCCGTGAAACGGCGACTGGGGAAAGCAGCGCGCGCAGCGCGCCGAGTCAATCGAGGTGCAGACGTGGTCCTCCGCGGCGTGCACGCGTTGCCCCCCCGACGGGCAGACCAGGGTGTAGTCGTGCAGGGTGGCGACCGACCGGACGCCCCGGCGCTTCGCCAGGAGCGGCAGCTCGAGCGACAGGTTCAGGAGGTTGTGAATGTGCAGGAGGTCGGGCCGCACCGTGTCGAGGACGGCCTCGAACGCGCGATGGAGGGTCGGGCTGGCCCAGCTTTCCGAGAAGCTGGCGAAGGCCCAGTTGTTGACGACCTCGTGCACAGCCACGCCCTTCCACGAGCGGGTCGAAACCGTACCGTGAGCCCGGGTCGGGTCGTACTCGGCGCAGAGCACCTGGGCGTCGACGCGTGGGAGAAGGGCGCTACACAGGTCGAAGGCGTAGATCTCAGACCCGGCCCGGTGCCGCGGAAGGAAGTCGTGGATGGCGTGGAGTACGCGCAAATGTACGAGGTCCGTCGAGCGAGCTTCCAGTATAGGCGCACCTCGCCGGCGAGGCCGGTCGGCGCCGGTCGCACCGGCAAAGGCCGCCTCGCGCGACGAATCAGGGGGGCGGGCTCGGACGCCGCAGGGGATTCACGGAGGCAAGGTGAGGCAGCCCCCGTCCGCGACGTGGCGGCACTGGTGCTGCGCCCGCGTCACCGGCAGCTCGTAGAGCTGCTGCAGGATTTCCGAGGCGGCGGTCACGTCGGTCTTGGTCACGGCCCCCTGGCCCGGGTCGATGGACGTCGCGCTGTACATGACCTGACCCGTGATACTGACCTGAATCGTCGGCATCGGCTGCGACGGGGGTGCGCTCACCCCATGCTCGCCGTAGCGCACGAAGGCTCCGGCGTCCGTGACCATGCTCGCGGCGCAGTTTCCGGCTCCGGAAGCGTAGTCAGCCTGGTAGGTCCGGCTGGTGGCGCCAGTGGCCATCGCGCAGACGTCGGTGACCGCCGCGGTCGACGGGGCGAGGTCATTCCAGATGACGCAGCCATTCTGGAGGATGGTCGACGCGCCCGCCGTCTTCCGTTCGTTGGAGGGGTACTGGTAGAACCACCCATAACCGCCATCGCCGGTGCTCGCGGTGCAGCCCGCGTCCACGGTGCAGCCCACGCTCGTCACGTCCACCAGGGTACCCGTCGTGCTCGTTCCGTTCCGGTCAGAGAGCCGGTTCTGGTCGAACGTCGCGGCGGTGTTCGTTCCGCTGGTGGCCGTCTCGTCGAACCGGCGCCCGGGAGTGGCGCCAAAAGCCCACAGGCTGTAGAAGCGGTTCGGGCCGAGTGAGCCGGCGTCGACGGTCACGTTCAAGTCTTCCAGGTTGTCGAGGCTCGCGTCCGACCGCCGGCAACTGAAGGTGCCGCCGTCGACCGATTGGCCGCAGTCCACCCTCGCCAGGTGAATCGACCCGAAGGACTGCGCCCCGCACGAGTTGACCCTATAGTCCGTGTACCACCCACTGGCCGCCGCGGCCCCACCCGGGGTGCCGCAGACTGATTGGGACGAAGCGGCGGTGGTGAAGCTTCCGCCGGCGAAGGCGCGGTCGGTCCATCGCGTGGCTTCAGAGGTGATGTCGGTCGGGTAGCGAGCGGTCTGGTACGTCGCGCGCACGTCGCCGCAGTGGTACTTCGAGCAGGCGAGCGGGTTGTCGAATCGGCAGAGCCCGGCGGCGGGGTCGAGCAACGCGTAGCGATCGCCCGTGCCGATGAAGACGCGCATCCGGTCGTCCACGCCGTCAGAGTCGCCGATGGTCACCGAGGGCATGTAATAGAATGGGTTAACGTTGGCGTTGGACTTGGTTGCGGTTCCGTCCGCGCGGTCCGTTTCGAACAACCTGCCCGCGGCCCAGTTGCCAATCAGGTTGCCCGACCCTCCCACTTCGCCGGGGGCGTACATGCGGGCCAACCAGACATTGCCAGCGACGTCGCCGACGATGGCCGAATCGAAGTAGCCGTCCGAGGCCGACTTGCTCGCGGGGCCGTAGTCCACTAGCGCAACTGGCGCCACGACGCTCTGGCTCATGAAGCGCGAGGCACCCAAGCGCGGGTCGGCAGTGGCGATGCTCGCGTCGTACTCGAACTTCCACCAGAGATTGTCGCTTCGCCCGTTGACCTTGCCATTCCAGGCGTCGACGACGTAGAAGCCGCGGCCTTTATCGTTCATGGGGGACCAGCCACCCGACAGGGCGACCACCCACTGCTCGAGCGTATCGACTCCCGACCGATTGGTTCCCACCCGCGAAGGCGAGACGCCGGTGTTCTTGATCAACACTGGACCGATTGGCGGCGGCTTCGGGGCGAGCGTCAACAAAGTCTTACCAAAAGTCGACGCCTCGACGCTGCACGGCTGAGGGAACATCCACCGGAAGCCCGGGCGATCAGCGGCCGACGTGAACGCGCCGTTAATCTTCGCCCCGGGGTCGAAGAGTATCTCGAGCGCGAAGTAGTGGACGCCGCCGCGTCCTTCCGCGGCCACCAGCAGCGTGTGGAATTCGTTCGTCTGCTTCTGGCCGTCCAGGTTCTCGTCGGCCCAGATGTCGCGAACCATCAGGTCGCCGTCGACGTAGTAGGCGTGGCCGAGAATCATCTCCTGCAGCCGGGGCAGCTGGTCGGGCGGGATGAACGCCCACACCTCTCGTCCGGTGCCCACGTCGAAGCTCGCCACGGGGTCCTTGACACTCGAGCAGTCATCCGACGTGAACCGACCGTTGTTGAAGACATGCAGCATGCCGTCGTTAGCGCCGACGGCCATGAGCTGATCGCGCTTGTGGTTGGCGTAGAAGTAGGCGGTATAGGCGTCCGCGGCCGAGGTGACACCATCGCACTGGGATATCGTGTCGCTCGCGATGGGGGTGTCTCCATCGAAGAGGGTGCTCACGCACTGAGTGAAGATTGGCGAGCACTCGGTCCTCGAACGCGGCGACGAGACGGACACCGGAGACGAGTGGAAGACGTCGCCGAGCACCGAGGCGCGGGTTTCCGTTCGGTTGCCGTTTCCGTCCTCGTCGCCCACGTCTTGCCCGCGGACGTACTGAATCAGAATCTTGACGCACAGGTCGTCCAGCTGGTCCTGGGTAGTCGTGGCCGAGCCGGAGATCAGCGCCGAAGCGGTCGCGGGAGTCAGGCTCAGCTTCGTGAACAGCGTACCCGCGCTGCCTCCCAACGTCGGGCAGGCATCTGTTCCAGCGACCGACATGTAGGGGCGCAGCATAGTGGCGTTGGCGATGGTGAACTCGACCAGCTGATCGGCGCTCGTGAGCGAGCCGTCCTTCGCCCCGCCGCTGTCCCCGTCGAGCACTGTCCAGATGTGCCGCGCCGCGTACCCCGAGCTGACGAGAATCCTGCCGGCTTCCCAGAACGGGACGGCGGGCGCCAACGAGGTCTTCTTGATGAATTGCCCGTCGTTGTCCTCCGTGACGATATCAGTGTCAAAATCGACGATGAAGCTGTCGGTCAAGGTAGAGTTTTCGGACGGGTTCTTGTTCACGCCGCGCGTGAACTCGTTGAAGACGTCGAAGCGCCAAAGCGTTCCGAGCCACGGCAGGCCCTTGCGGGGCAAGAGGCGTGGGACGATGACGGAGTTGCTGGCGTTCCCGGACTGAAACGACGACACGGCGGCCGCGGAGAAGGCCGTGTTGTGGCTCAGCACGTCGTTGAAGATGGCGTTCAAGGCCGTCTTCAGGGCGTCCGTGCCTTCGGCCGAGTATGCCCTCCCGCCGCCCAGCGTCGCGGTCGCCTGGAGAATGCCCGCCGCGTTGGCGTTGGACGCAAGGCCGAAGCCGATGGTGTAGACGGTGAGGAGCTGGTCGTTTGCATAGTCGGCACGGAAGTCCCTGCCGTGCATCCACTGCGCGACCTTGTGCATGTTGGTGCTGCCGCAGTAGCCGCCGGTGCACGGGGTGCCGGTCTGGTTCGTGATGAAACTCGGCATGCTGATGTAGTTTTCCTCGTTCGGCTCGCCGTCGGTGATGAGCACCACGGCGTTCACGCCGCTGCACCCACCACAGATGCTCTTGCTCTGCCCCCCGGCTTCATCGAAGAGCGTGTCCGCAGGAGGGTTGGCACCCAGGGCGGCGAAGGCGGCAGAAGTAGTTGCCGAGGCGGCTGGTGTCGAACGAAACATGTAGGCGGCGGCGTACAGCGACGCGCTCGAAGGAGTGAAGGAGTTGAAAGGCACGCTTTGGTTGATGTTGGCCAGGACGGCATTCCGCTCGGTGATCATCGCCGAGTCGGCGTATGGGTAGGGGGTGTCACACGACGGTCCGACCGTCTTCAGAATGCTGAGGTAACTGCCATTGTTCCACTTGTGGTTGGACGAAGGCGACCAGTCGTCGAAGGTAATGATGCCCAGGCGAACGTTTCTGAAGTCCTTGACGATTTGACTCAGCACCTGAGTCGCGCCGCTGTCCTTGGGC
>JAHFDQ010000427.1:0-1426 GCA_023248915.1 Archangiaceae bacterium
GCGGTGCTCGAGCTGATGACTCGGTCGCCGAAGTCCGAGCTGATGTAGGGAGGCTTCATGAGTTCGCGACCGACGGCCGTGGCCCTGGCCTTGCTCGGGCTGCTGCCGGGCTGCACCTGCGACGACAAGACACGGACCAAGGCGCCCGAGCTCGAGCTGCCCCTGCCCGACGGAGGCGACGCGACGGGGGTCAGCTTCGGGCTGGTGCAGGTGAACGTCGAGCACCTGCGGAAGGTGAACCTCCGGAACGGCGGCACCGCGGCGCTCACCGTCACCGCGCTCGAAACCCAGGCGCCGTTCGGCATGAAGAACTCGCTGCCGATGGGGGTGGGCGTCGGCGAGGAAGTGGCCCTGCTCGTCACCTACACCCCGGTCATCGCCGACCAGCACCAGACGGGCCACCTCGTCATCTCGAGCGACGACCGGCTGCGGCCCTCGCTGACCCTGGCGTTGGACGGGCAGGGAATTCAGGCGGCGCTGGCGGCGACTCCAGACCCGCTCGACTTCGGCGACGTCTACTTGAACGAGACCAGGACGCTGACCTTCACCGTGAGCAATGCGGGCACCGACGACCTCGACATCCTCTCGGCCGAGTGGGTGCCGTCGCAGCCGACCGTGTCCGGCAGCCTGCTGCCGTTGGTCGCGAAGATTCCGGCCAACGGCAGCGTCTCGGTGGACTTGACCTTCGCGCCCCTGGCAATGGGCGCGCTCTCGGGCTGGCTCGAACTCACCCCCGACCCGCTGCAGGCCGAGAAGCGGGTGGTGCAGCTGCACGGGCGGGGCGTCATCGCCCTGCCGCGCCTTTGCTTTCAGCCCGACGGCGAGCCCGAGGCGTGCACCGACGCCGCGGCGGCGGCGCCGAACCTCGAGGTGCGCTTCTCGGCTTGCGACAGCCGGCTCTACCCGCCGGACAGCGGGGCCTCGGCGTGCACGGCGGCGACTCACCTGAAGTCCGGCCAGTTGTACTTCCGGAACGAGGGGAACGTTCAGGTCCAGTACACGGCGCAGTACTCCCCCTATACGTACGGCACCAAGGACAGGTGCGACGCCGGCTACCCGGCGGAATCGGACTTCGCCTTCTCCAACGCGCCCGGTCCCGACGACGGAGGAGCGCCCGGCCCCTGGACCGACGGGCCGGTGCAGCTGCCGCTCGTCCCAGGGGTGGCCCAGCCGTGGAAGAGCGACCCGGTGACGCTCGCCTACGGCGCGCGGTCGCGGTGCCGGGACGAGGCGACCGACGTCGCCCGCGTCATCTGGACGCGCCAGGGTGAGGCCGCCAGCCACCTGCCCAGGAACATCTTCCTCACCGTCATCGGCGGCTCGAGGTTGCCCGCGCCGGTGACCTCGGACTGGACCTGTGGCGCCATCGGCCAACCCGCGGCGGTGCCGTGCCGGAACCCGTTCTACGGAGTCGCCAATTCGGGGG
>JAHFDQ010000427.1:1436-5530 GCA_023248915.1 Archangiaceae bacterium
GCTCCGCTCGACGTCACCGCGGTCGAGCTGTGGGAAGAGCTGCCCCTCGTGCCGGACAGTGGCATTGCCGACGCGGGAGGCCCCAACGGGGGCTACTTCGTTCCCTGCACCTCGAATCCGTACGGCAGTTGCGCCCAGTTCGGCTGGGACGACTCGGACGGCGGCGACCCGAACCAATACGCGCCGCACGCGGTGCCCCCGGCGGCTGGGTCGCAGTCGGGCCAGCAGGTGCTGGGAACGCTGGTGTTCGGGCCGAACGGAGCCATCAAGAACTCGGCCTGCCCCGACGGAGGGACGCTCTGCGCTCAGCCGAACAACGTCTATCGCGTCTACGCCGTGGTGCGGACCAGCGACCCTTACACGCCCACCCTCGTGACCCGGCTCGAAGGAGTGGCGGCTCCGGGCCAGTGACGCCTATCGCCGGGGCGCGGTCTGCCCCATGCCGGCGACCTGCCAGACGGTCAGGCGGTGGGTGTTGGTGTGGCAGCCGACGATGCCGTCCTTCTGCATTTCCTCGAGCAGGCGGACCAGCTTCAGGGGTTCGAGCCCCAGGTTCTTCGCGAGGGCCTCGGCGCTCACGCCACCGACCTGGCGGCGCATCTCGAGAATGATCTCCCGCTTCAGCTCGGCCTTCGCCAGCCCGTCGAGGTCTTGGCTCCGCCAGGCCTGGAGGATGCCGGCCACCAGGAGCACGAGCACCAGCACCGCCAACAGCGGGTACAGGATATGGGCGTGTAGCTCGAAGAACTCGAGGTACGCGGGCGTCGTCGAGGGCGCGGGCCGCGAGGACGGAATCTGAGCGAGAATCGGAACCAGCAACGCGAGATGGATGTTAGTGAGCCCTCCCGCGGCCGGCAAGAAAGCCAGACTCATGGCTCGGGGGCCGGGGCCGACAGCCCGAGCTCGGGAATTCCGCTCTCGGCGTAGAAGGTGCGCTCGGCCTTCTCGAGCAGCACGTCCAGGCCCTGGCGCCGCATCGCGCTCACCGCGACGCCGCCCTTCACTCTCAGCAGGTCTTCGACTTCGGCCGGGGTCAGCCGGTCTACCTTGTTCCAGACCATCAGCTTTGGCGTCCTGCCGAGCCCCAGCGTGGAGAGAATGGACTCCACCGCTTCGATCTGGGCGTCCCGGGCCGGGTCCGCCGCATCGACTACGTGTAGGAGCAGCGAGGCGTCGCCCAGCTCTTCCAGGGTCGCGCGGAAGGCGTTCACCAGGTCCTTGGGCAGGTCTCGAATGAAGCCCACCGTGTCGGTGATAATGACCTCGCGCTCGCGGGGGAACCGCAACCGGCGGCTGGTGGGGTCGAGCGTGGCGAAGAGCTTGTTCTCGACCAGCACGTTCGATTGGGTGAGCGCGTTGAGCAGGGTCGACTTCCCCGCGTTCGTGTAGCCGACGATGGAAATGACCGGCAGCCCGCGTCGACCGCGCGCGGCGCGGCGAACGGACCGCTCGCGCGTCAACTGGTCGATGCGCCGCTCGAGCGCAGTGATGCGGTCGCGCACGCGCCGGCGGTCGATTTCGAGCTTGGTCTCGCCCGGGCCTCGCCCGCCGATGCCGCCCGCGAGCCGGGAGAGCGAGTCGTCGCTCTGAGCAAGCCGGGGAAGCAGGTACTTGAGCTGGGCCAGTTCCACCTGCAACCGGCCGTCGGCGCTTTGGGCGCGCTGGGCGAAGATGTCGAGGATGAGCTGGGTTCGATCGAGCACCTTCAGGCTGGTGGACTCGGAGATGTGCCGACCCTGGGACGCGGACAGGTCGTGGTCGAAGACGAGGACGTCGGCGCCCGTCTGCATCGACCGCAGGTTCAGCTCTTCCAGCTTGCCGCGGCCGATGAGGTACCGGGGGTCGGCCTCGCGTCGTTGCTGAAGCACCTCGTCCTGGACGGTGACGCCTGCGCTCTTGGCCAGCTCGGCGAGTTCGACGAGCGAGGCCCGGGCCCGGGCGCGGTCGCCGTCGAGGCACACCCCCACCAGCACCGCCCGCTCGTTGCCGTCCACCTTGTGGGCCAGTGAAGCGCGGGCGAATTCGTCCTCGAGCGCGGCAAGATTGGCGACCAGGTCTGGCTGCGCGGCGTGCACGGAGGGCAGCGACTCGGTCCGCCAGAAGGCTCCTTCTCCGTTGGTCGGCAGGAGCTGGCCGTAGTGCAGCGGGCCGGGGAGGCCATCGGCCAGGACGCCGACGGCCGCCACCATGTCCAGACGCAGGAGCGCCAGGTCGGTCAGGTCGTCCTTCGTGAGCGGTTCGGACTTGAGGTGGGTGTGGACCAGGCGGAGGCCGCGCAGGCGCAACTGACCCGCGCGCGCTCGGCCGATGTCCGGCAGCTCGAGTCGGTGGGCGTCGCCGACGATGACGTATTCGACTTCCCCTTTGCGGTCCAAGAGGACACCCACCTGTCGCTTCGTCAGGTGCGACAGCTCGGTCAGGTGGCTGGCCAGTTCGGGGCTGACGATCTCGTGAGGGGACACCTGGCGTCGATAGGTGTTCCTCAGGAGCCGAAGGTCCCTCGCCTTCAGGCCCGAGGTATTACCGTAGAGGGTGTTCATGGGGGACGGGTAGTCAACATACCCGACGCTCAGCCAGATTTCCGGCGACCCACCGAGTCTGGGGCGGTGACGCGCGCGCTAGATGGAACCGGCAGGAGACCGCTGGGCGACCGGGCTCGTCCCCATGAGCGCGCGGAATTCCGCTGACTCGACCCGCATCAAGAGAACGACTACCTGGAGCTCGCCGGGGAGTCTGCCGAGCTCGACGGTCTTCTCTTCGCCATGGCTGAGGTGGAGCTTCGAGTGCCCGCGCACGCCCTGAGTCGACGCGTCGACTTCGAGCTCAAAGGACTTTTCGGCGGAGTAAAAGGGCAGCAAGGACAACTGGTAGGACGACTTCGGCTCGCCGGTTCTCCGCTTGTCGACGTGTATGGGCAAGCCGGTTTCGCCGAGCAATTTCGGCTTCGCGATCAGCGCTCCGTCACGCCGCAGCTCGAGCGCGAAGTAGAGCGGCTCACCCCGAGCCGGCCGGGTGTTCGGGCTCGCTGCGGCGAAAAGTGCGATGGCGACTACGCTCGAGAGCATGGCTAGGTCCCTGTCCACGCAAGCAACCTCCGCGCCAGGAAAAGGAAAGCGGCGAGTCGGCCGTGGCACCCGAGTAAGTGGGCGCGAGCCGAACGAGAGTTCCAGCTGCGGTCTTGCAAACCCGCTCGATAGGGCCTTCGCGCTGTGGAAGGCCCAGTTCAGTTCCAGATGTTTTCGAGGTGGGATGATTCCATACACGAGGTCATTGGGCCGCAGGGCGTCGCTGGCAGTCCGCATGCTGCCCAATTAGGGGCTGCCGAGCACCAGGTGACAGGGTGATGCCGCCATCAATGCGCCGCGGTCCCGCCCACCTATCC
This sequence comes from Archangiaceae bacterium, assembly GCA_023248915.1. Classification (GTDB taxonomy): domain Bacteria; phylum Myxococcota; class Myxococcia; order Myxococcales; family Myxococcaceae; genus JAHFDQ01. The sequence continues at coordinate 4,819 of JAHFDQ010000427.1, forward strand.
GAGCGGATCGTCGTAGGTCCTTGACGGCGGACGGCCGCCTTCCGCATTGTCGGGTGAATTCGCGAGATTGCCTCGGGCGCGGCCCTTGCTCCCGCTTCCGCGCTCTACATATGGATCGAACTGAACGCCTCCTGGACATCGTGGCCCTGATGCTCGACGCGTCCGAACCAGTGTCTTGGGCGGAGCTCCGCGAAACGTTTAGAGATGACTACGGGTCGGGGACGGACGGTGCCGCGGAGCGCAAGTTCGAGCGAGACAAGACCGAGCTGCTCGACCTGGGAATCCCCATCACCTACGTGCAGGGTGATGACGACCGGAGGGACGGCTACGTCGTCGACAAGGACGCCTACTACCTGCCCGAGGTTGGACTGACGCCCGACGAGCTCGCGGTACTTTATTCCGCGGGGTCCGCGGCGCTGGCCTCGGGTGCCTTTCCGGGGAGCCAGGACCTCGCTCACGCTCTGCGCAAGATAGGGTTCTTCTCCGGAACCGACGTGCCGGCGCCGAAGGTGCGGATGGACGTCGGGGCGCTTCAGGCGTCGCCGTCGTTGCCGGCGCGCCTCGAAGAGCTGTGGAGCGCGGCCGCGTCCAGGAAGTTCGTGGAAATTTCCTACTTCTCCCCCAGAACTTGCGCGACCACCGAGCGGCAAGTCGACCCTTACGGGCTCGTCCTTCGGCGCGGCCTCTGGACGCTCGTGGGCTTCTGTCACTT